>CAYZAH010000001.1:0-32980 GCA_964475805.1 uncultured Pirellulales bacterium
ACACCATCGAGGTAAACCCGCAGAATTACACCAGCGCCAGAGCATTTTTCGCGGCGAACAACATGAACGTGCGGGCTCTCAATGGCCTTTCGGTGCCGCGGTCCATGCTGCCCGACCCAGATGAGATAGCCCGGAGAACCATCACAGACGTGGATTACGACGGCATATTCGTGGACCACAACCAAGAGAACCGAGTACAGTTCTATTACGACGAGACCGATTTCCCACTGGTTGAGGACGACTTGCTCTACAAATGCCTCGAACGATTCGACTTCAGGCCTGATTTCGTGCTTCTCGACAGTGCCGGGCACATGGGGAGTATCGAATTTGATTATCTCATAGACCATCTACAAGCCGAATGCTATATCGCGCTGGATGACATCTATCATGTCAAGCACCATTGCAGTTTTCAGCGAATACAGAGTGATCCGCGATTCGAAGTCTTCACGGCCTCAAAGGAAAAGTTCGGATTCTGCATCGCTCGCTTCATGCCTGCCCGGAATGTTTGCGAGCAATCTGTGAAACATTTCCTCTGGGTGCGGACGGATTCCATCGGTGATGCGGTACTGGCCTCTTCCATGCTGGCGTTCGTTCGCGAGAGATACGGCCATCCGAAGATAACCGTTGTGTGCCGCAGTCATATTGCCGAGTTGTATGAGAACTGCCCATATGTAGACGCCGTAGTGACGTTCGATGAAAAGCAACTTCTGAACAACTCAGCGTATGCCTCTGAAATATTCGAAAGCGTACGAAATCTGAGAGTGGATTGCACGCTGAACTCGGTCTATTCGCGAGACGTTATTTGTGACCTTATGGTCGGGGCCAGCGGAGCCGGATTGCGCATCGGTATGCATGGCAACCTTTGCAACATTTCCGAGGAGTTACGGGCACAACACGATCAATGGTACACGCACCTTCTATCTAGCGCGGGAGAACGCAAATCCGAACTGGAACGCCACGTTGACTTTCTGCATGGCATAGGATGCGAGGTCGATGAATTGACGCCGAAAATCTGGTTGACAGTGGAGGATGAAGCATTTGCCGACGATTGGTTTGAGCGGCACGGCTTCCATCCGCAACAGACTGTTGCTTTGTTTGCCGGAGTGCAAAGCCCCGAACGGATATACACACATTACGGCAAGGCAATTGCCGAGATATGCAGGGAGAATGGTTTTTCCGTGGTCGCCCTTGGGGCTGGCAACGACCGAGAACTGAATCGGCATAATCTGAAGGACATCGAGAATGCGGGCGTGAGAGCCTGTGATTCATCTGGCAAACTCACACTGCGCCAGTCTGCTGCGATCATCAAACGCTGTCACTTGGCCGTCGGCGCTGAGACCGGATTGGCACATATTGCCGCCGCCGTGGGGACAGAACACGTCATTGTAATTGGGGGCGGCCAATTCGGACGTTTTATGCCCTATTCTCCACTGACATCGCTCGTATGTCTGCCGTTGGTCTGCTACGGGTGCGGCTGGAAGTGTGCATACCGAGAATCCCAGGTTTATTGCGTCGCATCCATACCGCCGGATGTCATCGAATACGCCGTTCGAGAAACCTTGCGAACACCATCAAGCAAGCCACGCTTGTTTGTTCAGGATCGCTCGCTGTGGGATCCGCAGCAAGGAACACCTCAGTGGGAACCGTTTGACCGAATGCTTAATGTTGAGAACGTCGAGATCATTCCGGTCAGCTGGCCCACCAAAAACAACACATCCACCGAACAAACGACTTCCTCCGTGGACGTTAGTATTATCGTCGCGACGAAGAACCGCGCTCATCTGCTCGATGATATGCTCACCAGTGTTAAGGAAGCGGCTACGGGTGTAGCCTGTGAAGTAATCGCTATCGAAGGAGGCTCTTCCGACCACACCCGGCAGATTCTGGAAAAGCACGGAATCACCCAGGTTTATGACGAGTCGGAATGTCTCGGACCGGGCGAGCACTCGTGGGCACAGTTGTATAACTTCGGGTTCTCAAAGGCACGCGGCCGGTGGGCGATGTATGCCAGCGATGACATTGTTTTCGAGAAAGGATGCATCGCAAAGGCGGTCGACATTTTGCGGGATCAGAAATCTCCGTCTGTTGCAGGAGGTGTTTTCTTCTATCGAGAAATAATCCCTGAATATCCCGGCTGGGAAAAACAAGGGATTTGTTTTGCTCTCGGGCACAAACTGTTGATGAACTTCGGACTCATCCAACTCGACGTGTTCAAAAAGCTGGGCGGATTCGACGAGACTTACTTGTTCCGCGGCGCCGATATCGATCTTTCCTTCAAGATTTACAAAAACGGGCAACAACTTATCCCCTTGTCCGGCTGTTTATTGATACACAATAACGTACAGGACGAACTGAAAAAGAAGGGCCTCCAAACAGCTCAGAGGGACCACCAATGTCTCCTGCGAAAGTGGAAGGATTTCGTGCCTCCCAGACTGGATCCGCCCAAGCGTCTATTCTGGGAACCACAATACGCAACGGCATTCACGATGCCAAGTGAACTGGAAGACGTGAACGTCGGCACTGAGCACTTCTGGCACGGCCTTGCATGTCTGCAAATCGGCCAGCACCACGAGGCGGTAAAATGGTTTTCACAAGCCCTAAACATTTCCTGCAAACACTGGACGGTGTTTTGGCTTGTGGCCGAAGCGCTATATCACATTGGATACAACGAGCAAGCACGAAAGACAGCAGATTTTGTTCTCAGGATCAATCCCGGCTGTGTTGAGATACAACCCCTGTTGAATCGCCTGAAAAGTCGCATACAACCCATCGTCGGCACTGACCGGAATGCCGGGAGCGGCCCCGTGATCCATGTGCCTCGCTCACACTTCGTCATTGAAGTCAAATATGGTGGGATTGGCGATCACCTGTTCTACAGCCATTTGCCTCGCATCGCAAAACAGAGCGGCCAATATGACCGTGTTTATATATCTAACCACTCCAAATTCAGAAGCCCGGAGTATCGCGAACTGGTTTGGGAGCGCAATCCCTACGTCGATGGCTTCTGCGACGAAAACGCAGATTATCCAGTGTTTGATTCCGTCGAGGAAGGCACGAACATTCTGGATAAGATCATGCTGTTGCGAGGTCTGGATGATGGAAAGCGGTTTCATGAACCCGAGTTGTACCTAAAATGTCAGCGCAGGACGGACTTGTGCGATGCAGTTGTCTATGATCCTAACTTTGTATCGTATGTCGGAGACGTTTCCAGAGAGGAGATCGAAAGTTTCCTCCGACACAATCACATTCACGTGACGCATCAGATGAGATTGTGGGAGAAACATTATGCTCTCGATCATTGCGACACGATACTCCGGACGGATACGTTGGAGGACTTCTGCCAGGTTATTGTGTCATGCAGACAATTGTTATGTTTGTCTTCGGGAACGGCGACTCTCGCCGCGGCGCTCGGCAAGCCTGCTATCGTCTTCTGCGGAAACGGCCAGAAAAAGATGTTCCACCATTCGCATTTGCATAGATACGTAAACTGTTCCACCAAAATCAGCTCTGCCAAACGCATTGAGAACGTGTTGCAGGTATAAGATATGGTCATAGTGAAACTATACGGCGGTTTGGGCAATCAGCTTTTTCAATACGCGATGGCTCGGAGAATCGCAAAAGAGAGTCATTCGCTCCTTAAGCTTGATGTATCAACGGGATTTGAAAACGATTTCTATCGGCGCACGTACAGTCTGAATCATTTCAACATCGCCGAACATTTCGCCTCGCCGAAAGATATTGTGGGATTACGGTACATCAAAGAGAAGTACTTCCATTTCGATCCTGACATTCTGGACCTGCATGACGGCGTCTACCTGGACGGATACTGGCAAAGCGAGAAGTACTTCAAGTCCGTCGAAGACGTCATTCGTGATGAGCTAACCGTAAGAGAACCGCTTCAAGGCGCCAACCTGAAAATTGCCGAAGAAATAACCCAGACTCATTCGGTATGCGTCCATTTGAGAAGGCTCTACGGCATTTCATGCCGTCAAGTAGACACTCAGGGTGTGAATATACACGGCTCGGTCCCACTCGATTACTATTACCGCTCCGTCGAACGGCTCACCCAAACGATCAAAGACCCACACTTTTTTGTCTTCAGCGATGACCCGGGCTGGACACGGGACAACTTGAAACTGCCCTATCCGACGATGATCGTCGCGAGTAACGGGCCGGGCAAGGATTATGAAGATTTGCGTTTAATGAGTCTGTGCAAGCATCATATCATCGCCAACAGCACGTTCTCATGGTGGGGAGCGTGGCTGAATTCCGGGAAGGACAAAACGGTTTTTGCTCCCGGGCAATGGTTCAACGCCGCCGAGCACAACGTCAAAGACCTCATCCCTGAAACGTGGACTAAGATTTCCGCACCGAAGCCCCCTGCTGCCGATCTAAGTAAATATGGCCGTTTCATAAGCTATGGATTGTATCAGGAAATTCAGTCGAAGACTGCCGAGACCGAGAGGCACTCGCCAAAGATTTCAGTGATCATCCCGTGTTACAACCAGGCTCGTTATCTGCCCGAGGCGGTTGAGTCTCTGGTCCATCAGACCTATACCAACTGGGAGTGCATCATCGTCAATGACGGCAGCACCGACGACACGGTAGAAGTAGCTAACCGGTTGATTGCCAGGTATCCCGACAAACAGATTCGATTTATTGACAAACCACACAGCGGCGTATCCGACACTCGCAACGCGGGGATTGAGGTCGCTACCGGCCAGTGGATACTGCCGCTCGACAGCGACGATATGTTCGAGCCGAGTTTCATGCAGAAGGCGATGGATATCGTCAACCATGAGTCAAAGGTAGATGTCGTCTTCTCAAATATGCAGGAATTCGGCGCCTCGCATGGACAGTGGATACCGGATGAGTACTCCCGCGAGCAGGTCATGCTGACCGATACGATGCCTTACGCAAGCCTGTATCGCAAGGAGCTCTGGCACAAGGTGGGCGGATACGATAAGCCGCTGAGCGTCATAAGGCAACCGGAAGACTGGAGCTTCTGGATAAGCTGCTCCAAACACAACGTAGTCGTTAAACGAATCCGGGAGAGGCTCTTCCTCTACCGCGTTCACTCCCAGAGCACGTACCTTACAAAGATCAAACCCAACCGCCGGCTTGCGTGGGCTTTTGTCGCTACCTGTCATCCGGACCTGTATTCGCCTCAAGTACTTGTCGAGGCGTGGCGGTTGATCTCGGATTGCCCTGATGGTGTTTACGCTCGAATCATCGAAGCGACTGAGAAATGTCCCAACTCCGGCTTATCCTGTTTTTGGCGGGCCTTGGTGGAGAGAAAACACTGTCAAAAAGACGAAGCGACAAAGCACTGTCTGGAGGCAGTGGAGAAAGCCAGAAGGAACGATTGGCAAGCCGCCTTTATTTTGATGAACTGGCAAAAAAATGACGGTGAGTTTGCCTCTTCGGCTGAAAGCCTGCAAAGACTCCTGGAGATCAGGCCTGATTTCGAATGGGCGCGAGATATGTTGCCAGCCGCCGCTCAAGATAGTACGCACAGTGAACGGTCTATCCCAAGCGGTATGCGAAGAATCCTGTTTTATTTCGATAGAATCGGTAATCTCGATCAAACCAGTCCCGCCGGCACGGTTATCTCCGTATTCAACCTCGCAAAAATGCTCCAAGCTCATCGGCCTGGCGTGGAGATTCACATAACCGGCAACCTCGTGAGCCGACCCGAGCAATATGAGTCCCTTAAGATCCTTCCTCTACCCCCAGCCGACAAACGATCAGAGTTCCTTTCGGAATACGACATCGTTTTCTTCGCTACGCACATCCGGTGGTTCAAAGAAACGCCCAAACGTCCTGGACAAGTGTGGTTCATCCACCAACATTGCTGGGATTTCGACGATGAATCGAGACCTCGTATCGGAGACGTGGATGCCGTGATCTGCCTTTCGGAATATCACAAAGCGTTTCTGGAAAGCAGAGGTATCGCCGCAGAGAAACTCGTTATCATCCCCAACCTCATTGACACAAACAGGTATCGGCCCGGAAACATCCGTCGAGACGAACGCTCGATTATGTTTGCCGGAGGGATTCATCCACACAAGGGAGTGCATCTTTTGTTAGATGCGTTTCAGTTGGTTCGTCGGCAAATGCCCGATATTACATTGCACCTCTACGGTGATGGAGCCATGTGGCGAGGTGGGGATGATTACGGAAACTACCTCAAGAGCGTAAAACCGCAGGGCGTCTATTTCCACGGATATATCGACCAAAGCCGGATGCCCGATATTTACTCGAAGCACGGGATATTATGTCTACCCTCCGTACTGGAGAGTTTCGGCCTCGTGACAGTCGAGGCCCAGGCTTGTGGCTGTGTCCCAATCGTCCACAAGGTCGGAGGTGTAGCAGCTACTTTAGCTGACGGCTCGACCGGCTTCTTGTACGAGCCGAATACCCCGCAAAAACTGGCCGAGGCAATACTCAAAGCCATGCGAACGGTTGATCTGGATCCGTCTTTTCGCCAACGGGCAATGGATTTTGCACGTGACCATTTCAGTATGACAAAAGCGAATCGCTACATTTCTGTGCTTGAGGACAAAATCGACGACATCAGGCGGGCAGGTGATTCAAAAGCGGCAGTCGGTCAAAATACCCAAAGCCTTCAAGCCGGCTCAAGTGAACCCTTAGTCAGCGTAGTCATGCCTGTTTGTAACGGCGCGTGCTACATTGGACAGGCCATTGAGAGTGTTCTGACGCAAGACTATTCCAATATCGAGATCGTAGTCATTGACGACGGTTCTACGGACAATACCCGCCAGATCATCTTAGGTTACAACGACAGGCGTATCAGATACTTGCATCAGGAAAACAAGGGCGTCGCCAGCGCTCGAAACCTCGGTATCCGCCAGGCCAAAGGACAGTTTATTGTACCCCTGGATGCCGACGATATGATGACGTCATCTTGCATCTCCAGGCATTTGGCCGAATTCAAGAGACATCCTGAGGTGGATTTAGTCTACTCGGACGTCCTGCTCATCGACGAAACCAGCCATCCGCTAAGGCTGATGAAGAAACCTGAGTATTTGGACCGCAGACATCTGATCAGAGATCTGTTCCGTGCGGGCCATCCGATAGTGCCTTTCAGACTTGGGATCAAAAAGAGCGTCTTCGATAGGATCGGCTTCTATGATGAGAGTCTGCTGGTCGGCGAGGACTACGATATGATGAGGCGCTTCGTCAAAGCCGGACTTATAGCCCGTCACCTGGGCGAGGCTTTACATTTGCGAAGAGTGCAGCCGAACAGTCTCACGAGGATGCACTCAGCCCAGAAAGCAAAATGCCATTTCGACGTTGTTAAGCGATTCGTTAAGACATTTGCATGTGACGAGTTATTTCCGGACGTAGCGTGGGACGAGATGTCTTACAACAAACGGCGGGTACACGCAAGATGCCTGGTCGTCGGCACGTATCTCGCTATGGGCCAGGACTTCTCGAATTCGAACTCGCCGCGCATCTATGTCAGGATGGCTTTCGAAGAGGCTTGCTCACATCTACGGGAATGCCTTGAGATCGATCCCGACAACCTGGCAATCCGACAACTGTTGTACAAGTGTGAACGCGGGAAGCGAAACTACGAGGATGGTGCCCAGCCGACGAGTTTACTGCCGGCGCTCGCCACTCCACGACCGGCCGCCGTCGATTCCCGCGAGGCGGTGGTTCCTGAGGATGAGAAAGTCGGTGTGGGCGTGAACAAATAAAGAGTTAAGAAAAACCACCGTCAACCGATAAGAGACTATATAAGGGCGTCCGCCGGTTGCCTGTACAGCCGGCCTGAAAGTACGCCAGGTTGAATAGAAAGGTAGAAACGGATGGCCACCATAAATCTACCCGGCTTGTCCACGGGGATCGACACGAGCCAGATCATTCAGCAATTGATGGCGGTCGAGCGCCGCTCGCTCAATTTATACGAAGAACGCAAGAGCACATGGGACGAACGTAAGAGCGCTCTGAGCACGTTGGAAGGCAAGCTCAGCAACTTGAAAAGCGCCGCCAGCGCCCTTTCCGACGCCGACGGGCTCCGCGCCTTTAAGACGGCCTCCAGCGACTCCGACAAGCTGACCGCAGAGGCTTCCTACAATGCCTTCGAGGGAAATCACACGGTGGTTATCAACCAGTTGGCTACTGCGGAGCGCTGGGTCCAGACGGAAGGCATCGAATACGCCGAGGACTACGTGGGAGCCGGCACATTTATTTATTCCTACGACAACAAGGAAGCCACTATAACAACCACAGAGACGACCACCCTTGAGGATTTGGTCGGTCTGATTAACAATGACGCAAACAATCCCGGCGTGACTGCCAGCCTGCTCTACTACAACGACGCCTACCACCTGGTGTTGAATGGAAATGACGCCGGCACAGATTATCGAATCTCGATCAACGAAAGCAGCACAGAGATGTGGCAAGCCGATAGTGAGCTGACGTACGCCGGGGACAATGCGACGCTGGCGACGAAGATCACGGATATCGATCAATTCAGTGGAACACTCTCGGGTGATGAGGTGATTGAGATCACGGGCACGGACCATAACGGCAACACCATTGCCCAAGTGAACCTCAGCGTGACGAGCAATACAAAACTCAGCCACCTCATTAGCGAAATCAATGATGCTTTTGACGGGATAGCGAAAGCCACCTTAGAAAACGGGAAAATAATCCTGACGGACAAAGCACCCGGGGCGAGCGATCTTTCGATTAGTCTCAATTATAGTGATAGCAACGCGTCGTCTACATTCACCTTGCCGACTATGGCCGTGTTGACGGAAGGTGGAATCGCGACGGCCAACCTCACCGGTTTTACCGCGTCTGATTTTACGCAGACCCAGGCCGCTCAAAATTCTTTGATTCGAGTCGATGGTTATCCTTCCACTTCAGCGGTTGCCGAGGTTCAGACGATGGAACGCAGTCCGTCGCCGAACGACGGTACCTACACTTTAACGTATGAAGGACAGACTACGGCCGCCATCGCTTATAATGCATCCACCTCTGAAATTCAAGCCGCACTGGAGGCGCTGTCCACCATAGGCGCCGGAAGCATAACAGTAGGAGGCGGAACCGAGGGTCTGGCAGATGGTGCTGTGACGTTCACATTCAGCACCACTCTCGGCAACGTGAGCATGATATCGGTGAACGGCAGTGATCTTGGCCCGAGTGGCTCGACTGTTACCGTTGAAGAAACAGCAAAAGGCATCCCGGCCTACATCAGCCGGAGTTCCAACACGGTAGATGACGTGATTCACGGAGTTGCATTGCACCTGCACGATGTCACGGACGCCACGGGTGAAGAAATCACGTTGACCAGGGATATCGAGTCGGTAAAGGACCGATTGACCTCCATGGTCGAGGCCTATAATCTCGCTGTCGCCAATATTCAAGAGACAACCGGCTACGATAGTGATACTAAACAAGCCGGCGTGCTCATAGGAGATTACGTCGTACGGACCATCGAGTCTCAACTACGCACACCCTTTGTCGCGCGGACCAGCGGTTTTGTCGTAGACATCGACACCTTCCTAATGCCCGGTCAGATTGGCCTTGAACTGGATAAAGACGGGCTTCTAAATCTGGACTCCAACGCACTCGATGAAGCGATCGCTGAGGATTATATGAGTGTGCTGGCCCTCATTGGAGCGGACAAAACGGGCAGCAGCAACAGTAATACGATCAAATTCTACGGCGCCGCCAGCAATTATACGACCGCGAATACATATGACGTGGAGGTCACCGTCAACGGCGGGGCTATCACCGGCGCAAGAATCAAGCTCTCGACCGAGTCCGAATGGCGCGACGCGACGTACAGTGGCAATATCGTCACAGGCGACAGTACGTTCGACAACAACGGCGATCCCGTGCATCCGGAAAACGCCCTTCAATTGAGCGTGGACCTGAGTCAGGACGGGACATTTGACGCTACCGTCAGAGTCCGGCAAGGTTTTGCCGGGGCATTAGAAGACGCACTGGACAACATGCTCAAGGTAAGCACCGGTTCCATTCAGATGGACCGGGACAACGTGGACGACCAAATAGAAATACTTCAGGAGAGGATTGACCTCGAAGACTATCGTCTGACAAAACGTGAGGAAAGACTGACGGCTCAATATGCCCGTCTCGAAAAAACTCTAACCCTTCTGCAAAGCCAGTTGAACGCCCTGAGTTAAGGCGAACAAAGTATGGTTTACGAGTTGCGATTGTTGACTGTGTGACTCTGTCGAATCTGTAGATCGCAAATCGAAAATCAAACGTCAGGTGGTTGCTCTTTTGCGGCGTAAGCGATAGATCATGGCCAGCACTTCTGCGACGGCTACGTACAGACCTTCAGGGATAGGATGGCCCGGTTCGACCGTTGAATAGATGGTCCTGGCAAGCTCCGGTCTGGTGACGATGGGCACGCCGTACGCCCGTGCAATTTCTCTTATCTTCTCGGCCAAATGGTCCGCCCCTTTGGCGACTAACACGGGCGCATCCATGGTTTTGGCATCATACCGAAGCGCCACGGCCACGTGTGTGGGATTGACGAGAACGACGCTCGCCTTGGGCACCTCCTTCAACAACCGCTTGGCAGCCATCCCCAACTGGATTCTCCGAATCCGCCCTTTAACCTCCGGTGAACCTTCCGTGTCTTTGCGCTCCTGTTTGACCTCTTGCCGTGTCATCTTCAAATCTTCTTTGTACTTCCATTTCTGATAGAAGGTGTCCGCGATTCCAACGACCAGCAGTGCAATGCCGACACGGATCACCAGGCCAAGGATAATCTGAGCGATAGCCGCAAGCATTTGTCCGGACCAGGTCCATCGAAGCCTGGCAAGCGTATCGAGTTTGTCACGCAGATAAAACCATACGATCAGTGTGACAAAAATCAGTTTCACTATCGACGTCAAGAGTCTCACTATAGACCGGGCGTTTACCAGTTTTGCGAATCCTGTGACCGGATTGATCTGGTTGAATTTCAATTTTATGGCGCCCGGCGAGAAATTCAGCCCCCCAATACCAACACAGGTCGCCGCCACGCTTACGAACAGCACAGCAAGAATAGGAGTGATAACCAACGCAAGATCAATCAGCTTTCTATGAACGAAGCCCATAAATGCCCTTGCGTCGGTAAACAAGCCAGTCTGGCATGACATCCCCTCCTTCATCTCCGTTTGCATCCACTGCATGAGGCTCGGACTGAACAGAGCCAGCATGGCCACCAGCACCAAGAGCGTCACAATCGACGTTAACTCCTGGCTTTGCGGTACTTGCCCCTTAACCTTCGCGTCCTTCAACCGCTTTGGGGTTGGTTGTTCTGTTTTCTCGCCGGCCGAGTCCTCTGCCATGTTCTATCCCAGATCGTTGACTATTGACAATTGACTAATCGCACGCGAGCAGTCCCCCGGTACACGTAGACTCTTCATTAGTTAGTAGCCCACGGACAATCCAAACGGTCTTCATAAGGGCAACAGTTTTCCCATTAGGTCGGCGAATTCAGACACGAAGGTGCTGATGAGCGGCAGGAATGCAACCATCATTAATAATCCCAGGCCCACACGCAACGGCAGGCTAATGAACAGTATATTCATTTCCGGGATCATGCGGGCCAAGATCGCCAGTACAACCATCAACAGCAAAGACGCCGCCAACATTGGAGCAGCTAATTTCAGGCCCGCCACCAACATGGTCGAGCCTGCTCGAATCATGCCGCTGGCCAGGACGGGTATTGTCGGGATACTGCCTGGCGGAAACGCCTCATAGCTCTTCGATATGGTCAACAGGAACAAGTGGTGGCCGTTGGCATTGAGTAGAAGGAGGATGAACACCATCTCCAGAAGACTACCCAGTGGCTGCGTGGCCTCCCCGGTCAACGGATCCAGAATCTCGGCCATTGTCAGGCCCATCTCCTGTTCCACGACGTGCGCGCCAAACCTGACGGCGGCGAACAGAACAGCCGCTACTAATCCCAGAGCCAATCCGTACGTGCCTTCGTTGATGATGAGCAACACCATTTCCGGGAAGGAAGCCTGTCTGACCGCGGCAGGAATGGGTGTGATCATCAGGAAGAAGATCGACAATAGCAAGGTCAATGAAATCCTGACCCTCATCGGAATGCTTGCCCAGCTAAAGACGGGAACGACCATGAGAAACGCCGAAATCCGCGTTAGGACCATCACAAAGCCAAGCAGTTTCCCACCCATGAACGGCATAGATCAGCGCCCAATATTCTGAATCTGGCCGAAGATTTCATTCGTGAACCGAAGAACGACATCCAGAATCCAGCCACCGCAGACCAATACGACGACGCCTACAGCCAGAAGCTTCGGGACGATTGATAAGGTCATGTCGCGGATGGACGTTACGGCCTGAAGCAACGTAACGACCACACCAACAATGATACATGTCAGTAAGATCGGGGCTGACAGAAACAAAACTGTCTCGAGGGTACGCCGACTTAGGTAAAGAACGAAACTGCTATCCATAACTTGTGTCTCATATCTTGTGAATCAAAACTCGTGCACTCGCCCAGGCTAATGGAAGCTCAGGCTGAGGTTTTTTGCCAGCAGCCCCCAGCCGTCAACGAGAATGAATAACATGAGCTTGAACGGCAGTGAGATCATTGCCGGAGGCAACATCATCATCCCGGCACTCAGCAGGACGCTTGCGATCACCATGTCCACCAGGAGAAAAGGGATAAACAGCAAACAGCCGATCTCAAACGCCGTACGGAACTCGCTGATGATAAAGGCCGGAATGACGATATACATGTCGATATCTTTGAGGCTCTTGGGAGGCTTGATCTTAGCCATCTCGACAAAAAGAGCCAGATCAGCCTGTCGGCTCTGCCGAAGCATGAATTCCTTAATGCAATCACTGGCTTTGGTACTTGCGGCCTGAAAATCGATCTCGTCCGTCAGATAAGGTTGGATGGAGCTGGCGTTGATCTTCGCAAACGTTGGCGCCATGGTAAACATCGTCAGAAACAGAGCCAAGCCTATGATGGCAATGGTCGGCGGGATTGTCTGAGTGGTCAACGCCCGCCGGATGAAGGCCAGAACGATAACGATTCTCGTGAATGACGTCATCATCATTAAAAGACTCGGCAATACCGCCAGGCCCGTGAAGACGATGACGAGCTTGACCGGTGTAGACCAGTCCTTTCTTTCCGGCTGTCCGGCTGTCGCTTTGTCTACAACCGTCAGCAAATCCCCAATATTCGGGATTCCATCCGCTTGCTTGTCTGGTTTCTGTGTCTCCGTAGGCATACTGGGCATTACCGGAGGCTTGATCGTACTCTCGTCCTGACCAGCGCACAATCCCGTCGGTATGAAAGCAAGCCCGATGTACAGCGGAATTAAACAAAGTAGTTTGATCGGCCGAGTTATCCTATGGGTTTTCAACTGTAAATCATCTCCTGGGCCGGTACCGTTGCGGGACCGGGGGTTACGTCCGCCAGCTTCGTGACGTTCTCGTTTGTGCTGCCTATGAGAATACGTCGGTCGCCTATCTCGATCAGATGCACGGCTCTACGAGGCCCAATGTGAACTGTCTCGACAATCCGAATTTCTTTACCGGGCAACCGGGTGATCCGGGGTAGGAATCTCTTTGAAACGTACATCGCCGCCACACCGAGAACAGCAACGAACAAAACCGCAAGCATTGCTCTAAGGAAGATTTCTCCGTTGCCCGTGCGATAATCCGACCTGTCTGAAAAGTTAAGATCCTTGGCAAATAGACCACCATCTTCATCTGTCCCCGCCGGCTGGGGTTCATTGGGTTCGGCCGTCGACTCCCCTGATACCGTTCCACCTGCGGACGACCGAGCGGAGCAAACGATCAACGCGCCGTTGCCCAGAGCAGCAATGATCAAAAGAACGACTGTCTTTTTCTTGAATCGAGTCACACTGAAACTCGCGCTACACACCAAATACCATCAATGAGCCGTCACCCGGCGGCGCAAAACAAGCGCCTGTATCAACTGAGCAAATAACGTGCCGAAATGCCGAAAACATGCGTTGACTCAGTTTAGGAGGCAGTGATGAGGTAAAGATCACATGCGCGTGCTGAAAATCTGTCCAAAAACTTGACAGGCGCAAAAATTAGCCGGTCTTCCTCAATACGGCAATAAGGATCTGCGACTTCTTGGAAAACGGGCTGTCTTGATTCGCCCAGTCTCCTCCCGAGCCGGCTCCCCAGGAATAAACAGACCACCTGGATTGTTCAGTAAACGAACTCTGCCGGCCCTGTAAACTCGACTGCGAGGACAACGACAGGTTGCTTCGCAGGAAATCCGCCACGACCTTGGCTCGCCTGGCCGAGAGAAACACTCGTTCTTTCTCAGTTCCACCATCGGACGCCAACCCCAGTACATACAGAATAACGCGTTTGCGACTGGCATCCTGCCGTAAATCTCGACAGAATCCCGTCAGGAATTGTCTGGCCGACTCATCCAGGCTGTCCCCACCGGGCGAGAAATGAACGTTAGCTACCGAATAGTCGGCCCTTTCCGCAGCGACCGGTGAAGGGACAATCATTGCCTGTTCCCTGAGCTTTTCACAAATCCGACGTAGCTCTTCAATGTTGGAGTCGATCATCCTGCCGTCGTCCGACTCATCCGGACTTTCCGTTGGGTATTTGAGCTTAGGATCACCCAAATTCGGTACGTTCGACCGCCCGAAGAGCATACCGAGCCCAATGCATCTGAGCGACTCTATGAAGGAGTCTCTGCCTTTATCAAAAAGCTCAGGGTCCTGTACGTCCGCGAGGGACAGTAGCATGACGAAGAACGTCAGTAGGAGCGTGACCATGTCCGAATAGGTCACGATGTACCCCGGAACCTTTGCCCCCCCCTCCTCGCGTTTCGATTTCCGCCATTTCAATTGTACACATTCCGCTTCAATAGAGTGATCTCAACCATGCGTCCGGAGGTCCGGCTCCCTGAACCGTCACGGGCCACAATGCCCGCCGCCGAGATACTGAAGCGATTGGGGTCCATGCTCCGCTTTTTGGTGAGATAATCCATGATGGCCCATGCTCGCGGCAAGCCCAAGCTCCGGCCGTTTTGCACCTCGGTTGGTCCCGTTTCACTAACCACAACGCGTCCCGGGACCCTCTGCAGAACCCCCTCCATGAGGTTCATGACGTCTCGGCCTTGTTGCGTGAGAATTGCCCCCCTGCCCCAGAAGACCTTTTGCGACGGGATGAGAAACACCATGCCGCCGTGGAGATCCTTAAGTCCAGCTTCTTTCATCAGAGCTTCTTCCAACTTTTCAGCTAACGTTGGCTTCTCGCTGCCTTTTTTACGCTGGACCTTGTGTTGAATGGGGTCGGAAAAGGTTAGCGCGTCCCTCGGCCTGATTCGCGGTGTGTCCGTGATGCTATTTAATGCCTGAGAGTAGACAACTCTCAAGTCCGAAAAGATTTTGTTGTCAAAAGACGAAAAACTCAGAAGGAGCACAAAGAATGTTAACAACAGCGTCATACAGTCACTGAAGGTAACCATCCATTCCGGGGCGCCGGGCGCCTCATCAGATTCCGGCGGCTTCTTCTTGCGCTTGCTCATATTGTTGCCTTGACTTCCTCTCGCCGGCTCTGGCAAATGAACGCTTGCATTTTCTCTCGAATCGTCGTCGGATTGTCACCCTCAGCTATCGCGCATATTCCTTCGACGATCATTTCCATCGACGTCGTTTCCGCCTTGGAATAAATCCCCAGTTTCCCCGCCAAGGGAATGAAGATCAAGTTGGCGGCAAACGCTCCGTAGAACGTCGTGAGCAACGCGACGGCCATACCGGCACCGATCTGGTCCGGCGAGGACAGATTCTTGAGCATCTGAACCAGCCCGATGAGCGTCCCGATCATGCCAAAGGCTGGCGCCGCCGCACCCATGAATTCCAGGATTTTCTTGCCGTCCGAGTGACGGTCTTGAAGGTTATCGATCTCCAGCGATAAGAGGTCCCGGATAACGTCAGAATCCTGTCCATCCACGAGCATCTGCATACCCTTGACAAAGAACATGTCGTTAATCCTCGGAATCTCCTGCTCCAGAGCCAACGCGCCGTCGCGCCGATTAATGACGGCAAAGTTGATCATGTTCTGTATCAGCTCCGACGGAGGCGAGATTTTGGTGATGATCGTCTTCTTGATAACGCCAAATATTCCCAAGAACTGAGGCAGAGAAAAATGTATGAGCGTTGAGCACAACATACCTCCAACGGTGATCGCCAACGAAGGAATGTGCACAAAGGACTGCCAGCCGCCTCCGACAACAATGGCACCGACCACGACAAGAAAACCAAGAACCACGCCCACAACAGTGGCAATATCCATAGGACTACTCTCCCTCAACGATTTGTTTCAACCTGTTGCACAAGGCTGCGGCTAGCGAAGGCTCCGAGCCGGCCAGCTCAGCCAGAACCTTGGCTTTGGTCCGGTCGGTCATGTAATACAGAATCTTGGCCGCGTCGTCGAGGCTTCTGTGCGATCCGTCGACTTCGGTATTCTGTTCCGACCCTTCTCCACACATATTCGACATTATCTTACTGGCGCTCGTCGCGTCCATCTTGTCGTAGGTCGCTGCGATGGAGACCAGATTGACCTTTTCCGACACTTCAATCTCCAACCTGCTCTTGAGCAGTTTGTCGCGCTCGCTTTTCAGCGAGGCAACGGTCGAAGCAAGCTCGGTGCGCAGGTTGTTTAGGTTCTCGATGTCCTCCTTGAGCACATTCTGAGCCACATGCAGCCTCTTTTCTCGCACCTGAAGACCTTTCAGCTTGTCGTCATAGTCCCGCATTTTCTCGCGGATACTCTGCACAAGACTCTCAAGCTGTTGCTCCGTCATGCTTTCTTTGGTCGGAGCAGAGCCTTGATCACTAACGCCCATCATACCCGCTTTTGGCCGGACAAGCGGCTGTTGGATCCGGCTATCAGCAACCGCGGGCGGCTCGGTTTGATCGGGTTGCTCTGCCGCAGAAGGACTCGTCAGCCACGCGCAGGCGAAGGCCCCGGCAAAGGCGACCAATCCCGCAGCCGCTATGAGGACCACCTTCTTGATCATCGGTGCTCTCCTAACTCTGAGTTTTCCGAACAAACGAGACTCCGGCCCTCTCGTCCAACTCTTTCTGTTCGAGTCTCTCTTGCTCAGCTATGAATTCTTCCCTTGCTTGTGCGCGCAACTTTTCCAAACCCTGTTTGTACCTTCTAATCTTCAAGACTTCGGCGACTTTCTCTCGTTGTTGGCGCTCCAGCACGTGTATCTTGTCTTTAAGTTCTTTGATCCGTTCATCGCTTGTCACCGAATGCCTCAGAAAGAACTCCTGCTTATCCAGCCGGCGTTCCGGATTCTCCCCAGCCAAGCCGTGAATTATGTCTTCCAACATCTTCTGTTGCATCAGCAGCTCCCCACGTGTCGCAGCTAACTTCTCGGCCAACTCAAACAACTCCGCCCTGGCCTTCTGCTCTTCCTTTTCCCTGATGTCGAGGACACGCTGTAACCGCCATACAAAACGTCTCATTCAATTTCTCTGCTTCACGCTCAATACTAGGGCACGCCGAACGCCACTCACTGCGCGCGTGAGCTCAATAATCTGTCCCACGACTGGCTGATGGACGTCAACCGCCGGACGGTCTCCGAGAATTCCGTTCTTTCGCGCGTCGGCTGAACAAGGAACTCCCGTATCTTATCAATTAGAGCAACAGCTCCATCAATTCGGGGATTGCTCCCCGGAGAAAACGCACCGATGTTGATCAGGTCCTCGGCGTCGCGATAGATGGCGTAGATCTCTTTGAGCCTCTGTGCGGCACGCTTGTGCTCGTCGCTCGCAATGACGGGCATCAAACGGCTGATACTCTGGAGGATATCCACCGCCGGATAGTGACCCCGCTCGGCTAATCTTCTCGATAGAACGATATGCCCGTCCAGCAGACTTCGAGCACTGTCGGCCACCGGGTCGCCCAGGTCATCGTTCTCCGCCAGAACCGTGAGAATACCCGTGATACTCCCACTCTCGGCACAGCCCAAACGCTCGACAAGCCGGGGCATCAGGGAAAACACACTGGGGCAGTAGCCCTTGGTGGCCGGCGGCTCGCCGGCCGCAAGACCGATTTCCCGCTGAGCCTGGGCAAAACGAGTGAGAGAATCCATCATGAAGAGAACGTTTGAGCCTTTGTCTCTGAAATACTCGGCAACCGTGACGGCGACGAAAGCCGCCTTCACGCGCTGGATGGGAGGAGAATCCGACGCGGCCACGACGACAACACTTCGTGCCAGCCCTTCCGGTCCGAGGTCAGACTCGATAAATTCGCGAACTTCCCGGCCTCGCTCGCCGATCAGGGCGACCACATTGACATCCGCTTCGCTCGAGTTGGCGATATCGCCGAGCAGGACGCTCTTGCCCACGCCGCTGCCCGAAAAGATACCCACTCTTTGCCCCTTGCCGCAGGTCAACACGCTGTCTATAGACCGAATGCCGAGGGCCAGAGGACTCACGATCTTTCCACGGCTCAAAGGCGGCGGGCTACTTGCGTTCAGAGGCTTGATATCAGTACCCGCCAACGGCCCTTTACCATCGATAGGTTCCGCCAGTCCATTGAGAACTCGTCCCAGAATACGACTGCTCAGTATAATATGGCGCGGCGTAGTTCGCGCCGTCACCGTATCGCCGGGAGATATACCTTCTATATGTTCCAACGGCAATAGGATGAGATGGTCGTCCTTGAAGCCGACCACCTCGGCCAGCACACGACGGCCGCGACGAATCTGGATGCCGCACAACTCCCCCAACCCGATCGCCGGGCCGGAAGATTCTACCGATTGGCCGGAGACGCTCACCACTAAACCTTGACAGTCCAGCAGATTCACATCGCGAAGTGCCGAATGGAACTTATCAAAATCTATTAGATTAGGACCAGTCTTTGTTGCGACCATAACTCAGTGTGACCTCTGAAGCGCCTGGCTAACTCGTTCCAAATTCTCCTCGATCAGCGATTTGACAATTCCCTTGGGGGTCTCGAGCAGGCACTCCGCCCGCCCAATCGTTGGATCGGGTACAAACTTCACACCCGCGAAAGCATCGTCCAGTTCATTCTCCGCAAGAGATTCCGAGGACGGCTCATTCGATAATGTCTTGCGAAATTGCATATGGTCTTCCGGATTCAGATGCACCACAACATCGTGATGGCTTGGTGCATTCGTGAGCGCTTCTTTAATGATGGACTCTATCTCGTAGTCACCATTTTCCGTCTTCTGCAGGAGAATCTTTCTGGCAATTTCCACTGAGAGTTTGGCGATTTGGTCTCCGTGGTTTACAAAGAGCCCGTCATAGAACTCATTCAGCTTACCCGCCGCACTGCGAAGAGCCTGGCAAGTTTGTGTAAGCACTTCTGGTAGCTCACCACTCGTCCCTTGGAGTTCGCGAGGCGACGAGTCGGGAGTATTAGGCTTTAGCTTCCGAGTTCCGAGTGTCGAGTCCTGAGCGTCGATAACCGTGGCTGAGGCAATCGGTCGGGATAGATTGATTGTGACTGAATTGGGCATCAGACTACTCTTCTACAAACATAAGCTCGCCCTTTTTGTTCATCTCCCGAAGAACCTGGACAATCTCCTCTCTGGCGTTCTCTATATCCTCCTTTCTGGGAGCGGACATAAGCGATGTCTCCTCGTCGATTGTAGCGACGGCTCGTTCGGAAAGATTGGATCGGATCTTTTTGGCCACCCCCTCATCGGCTTTTTGCAACGCCAATGCCAGTTTCGTGGCATCGATTCCCCTCAGCGCCTCTTGCAGCGATCTATCCGTCACCTGTGGCACATCCGTCCAGACGATCATCAGGTCCGCTACCGTATCGGCGGTCTTGTCGTCTTTTCCCTTGATGGCCTCGAGCAAACCATCCCGCAGCCCTTGGCTGAGATTGCGCAAGATCACGGCCACTTTTCTTAAGGACTGTTCGGGCCGGTCGGCCGAAGCCTCGTCCGAGCCGCCGGTCGAAATCGCCTTAAGACGTCTGCAAATGGTCTCTGCGATGCGCGCCTTCGCTTCCATCGTCACCATTTCACGGCCAGCCATTCGATGGATGGCGCTGCGCCGGACTTCCTCGCTTAGAAGCTCCAGAACTGCCGAACTTTTCTTGACCGACAGTTCCGACAGAACCACGGCCGCCGCTTGCGGATGCTCATCGGCCAAAACAGATGCAATCGCCTGGGGCTCGGCCGAACGAATCGAAATGAAAGGATCGCGCTTGTTTAGCAAATGTCGTATCTGAGCCTGGATCTGCTCGGTCTTCTCGTGCCCCACGGTACTTCGTAACATGTCGTTCAGAAACCTGTTGAGATGGAATTCCTCGCCGGCTCGTAGTGAAGAGCAAAATTGCTGGATGACTTCGGCGCTCTGCTTACCTGTTCTCAGGCCGGCCGCGTCCAGATAGGCCAACTCGACTGCTAATTCTTGAACCGCTTGAGGGTCAAGCCCCTTGACCAATTCCGCTGCCGTGGCGGCGTCAAGACTCATCAACAGCATCGCCGCCTTTTGTTTGCCCGTCAATGCCATCCGTCTATTCCCCGTTCCCTTCGATCCAACTGGCAAACAACTGCCTGACGCGTTCGGGATTGCTCTCTAATGCGCGCGCGATCTGTCGGCGCAAGAACAAAGGCTGCGAAACCTCGGAGCCGCCTGGAGCCAAACCTGGAAGAAGACCGGCTGCGTCCTCACTCCCCGGCGGCTGGCCCGATTCCGCCTTGAGCCGGACCTTTTTCTTTGCCCCTTTGAACATGCGCAAAACGAGCAGCGCGCAAATCGCCATGATCCCCAACGACGCCTGCCCGGCGATCGCCAGATAATCGAGACCGCCCGAGACGTCCGCGTCCGCCAACAGATTGGGCGCAGGTTGAAATTTGGCGCTAACAACTTTGAGCGAGTCTCCGCCCGCAAGATTCAGGCCAAGCGCGTTTTCGATCAGCTTTTCGACGTCATTGGCATCCATGATCTTCGCCGTGACCCCGTTCGCATCGGCCGCATTCGCATCAGCCACCGATAAGTCAACAACCGCGGCCACGGACAGAGACATGATCTCGCCGGGCAGAACCACTTCTTGCGTCACCGTCTTGCCCACCTGGTATTCGGTGACAATGGTCTCGTCTTTCTTGGTGCTCCCCGGCGTCGCTGCGCCGCTCGCAACGGTCCCATTGCTCGCTGCGATTTCTGAGCCGTTTGTAATCTCTTCCTTTGTGGCGACACCTTTCGGCTCGTACTTCTCCGTGACGGTGTTCACGCTATTCATGTCAAGCACGGCGTGGACCCTCACCTTTGCCCGTCCCGGACCCAGGACGGTTGTGAGCAACTCTTCGACTTTGTTCTGCAAACTCTGCTCCACTCTTTCTCTGTAGTCTTGTACGGTGCCGGCCCCGCTGGCCATTTCCTGGCCCGATTTGCCGGAGAGGAGACGTCCCTGACTGTCAATGACCGTCACGTTGTCCGAGGTAAGACCCTCGACGCTGCCCGAGACCAAATGCGTGATGGCCGCGACGTTCAATGCGCTCAGTCGATAGCCCGGCTGAAGTCGAAGAACCACGGAGGCCGTCGTCTTGCCCGCTTCCGACGTGAAGAGCGTTTGTTCCGAACGCACAATATGAACCCGGGCGTGAGCCACGCCGTCGATCATCTGGATACTCTTGGCAAGCTCTTCCTGGAGCGCGCGTTTGAGGTTAACGCTCTGGACAAAGGGGCTGACGCCGATCTTTTCATTCTCAAATATCTTATATCCCCCCTGCTCGCCCGCCGGCAGCCCGTCTCTCGCCAAATCCAGGCGAAGCTGATAGACCTTCTCTTTCGGAACGTAGATACTTGTCCCGCCGTTCCGCAATTCATAGGCAACGCCCTGTTCGGCGACCTTCTCTACAACTTCAGCCGCCTCTTCAGGAGCAAGCTCCTGGTAGAGCATCCTCATATCGGGCCGGCGAGCCCAGTAGACGAGCAGCACACTGACAAGGCCGAAAGTCACGATAATTGCAACAAGTAAAGCTCGCTGCACGAGACTTATCTTTTGCCAAATGGCCCTTATCTTCTGGAGAAAACTCATGGAGCTTCTTTCCTATGAAGTGCTAAAATGACACGTCAGTGTCATCCCGAGCGAAACCGAGGGATCTGACTCGTGAAAATAAGATTGCTTCGCTGCGCTCGCAATGACAGGGTCGCAATCACTTTAGTCATTTTAGTCACTTTAGCTCACTTTAGTCACTTTGCCTACAGCGGCATATTCATCGTCTGTTTATACGCTTCGATAAGCTTGTTCCTGACACCGACCAGCAGCTTGAAACTCGCATCAGCCTTGGCGGCGGCGGAGGCCACGGAAGTAACGTCTTCGCTCTTGCCGGACAGAAAGTCTTTAATGGACATGTCCGATGATTGCTGGATATCATCAACCTGCGAAAGATAGCTTTTGATCGCGTTGGCAAATTGTGTCTTGTTCCCGTTGGCACCGCCCGCCTTTGCGGTCCCAAGAGATTCCAGGCCGGCGCCGGCTCGGGCGGCGTCCGCCTCCCAGATGCTCTTCATGGATTCGACAGACTTGCCTACGTTGGCATCAAAGTTAACCATAAGTTCACCTATCGGAGTAATTCGAGCGTAGTTTCAACCATCTGCTGATAGCGTTTCAAGACGGCTACGTTGGCTTGATACACGCGCGTCGCAACATTGAGGTTCATCATCTCGATGGGCAAATTAACATTCGGCATGGAGACGTATCCGCTCTCGTCCGCCAGAGGATTGCCCGGATCTAATATTTTCTGAAAATCGCTCATATCAGTGAAGACCTGGTCCGCCGTGACACCGCCCATCTCGTCATCCGCTCGGAGGATCACTTCGTGTCTTCGGTAAGGCTCGCCCTGGCCCGCGTCGACGGTACGTGCATTGGCGACGTTCGATGAAATCATCTCCATCTGTCGGCTCTGCGCCCGCAGGCCGGAAATGGCTATATCTATGGGCCTGAAACTACCATCAACTTCCACTTGCTTTGGTCCCTTCTCAAGTTGACTAATGTCTATTGAACGGCTCGTATGGAACGATCTGTCATCAACGCGGAAATAGTCAATAGTCAATCCTACTGCGTTCCGACCGCCAGCTCGATCTGGTTGTATTTTTTGGCGAGCAATCGGACAAACGCACGGTGGCGAATTGTGTTCCTAATCATTTGGCCGACCTCGGTTTCGTAGTTGACGTCGTTACCGTTGGACTTCACCGGGGTCTTCTCGGGCCGGTAGATTTCGGGCGTGATCTTCCCAAGGTCAACCGCGTCGCCCGATTTGACACACTTGGCAAGCAGTTCCTCAAACTTGACGTCGATCCTCCGGTAGCCGGGAGTCTCAAGATTGGCGATGTTGCTGGTTATCGCTCGCTGTCTGAGACTTTCGGCCTTTATGCCGGCCTCGATAAGATCGACTATGTTGTTCGTTCCGGACATCCGGATCACCTCGATAAATACACAAACATCATCCGGCCAAGAACAACTGCAAGAATCATGCCAGATGTTCCGGGATCACTCCGATCGGCGATTCGAGACTGAAATCGACAACTCGCGAGCAGCAAGCGCGTCTGGATATTCACGGTGGTGTAAGGATATCATACAACACGCATCCCTTCCGATGGGAGGTCTCTGAGTCCCTGGACGCGCCGGATCGCGGCCTTTGGAGTCCTTGTGTCGCCTTACTAATGGGGCGCCTCGGAAATCTCTGCCTAACCATGGGAATCTTTCTCCGCATTCGGGACCGCACATCAAGCGTTCTGTCACAACCATTGTTTTTTCAATATTGATAAGTATATAAAATCACATCATTTACGCTTCAAAGAGCCTTGAAGACGGCTCCTCTGGCATAGAAGTTGCTCATTCCCTCCTGTCTTGTAAGGTGTGCGCATGAACGTCAGCTTGATGATGATGGATACTGTTTGCAGCGGGCCTGTTCGCGGTGCTCCGACACCCTCGAAGGCGCGGACAGACGACGATCACAAGCCGTTCTCTCTGATTCGGGAGAACATGTCACCCGAAGTCCGTCCATGGGAAAACGTAACGTCCAATAAAACCGCAAGAGTCGGCGAGGGAAACTCCACTGAAAAGGCATTGCGCGAATCTGACGATGCGACCTCAAGAAAAACGGATGCCGGAGCCCCGCCGACAGACCGAGATGACCACGCCCCGAAGGAAACAGACTTAGTTTCCGACACGAATGTGCAACCGGACTCGGAAGTGATCTCGCGAACCGAGGAGTGTAAGCCTGAAGAACAAAGCAACGCAGTGACAAACGAGCAGCCTCTCGAAATCGAGGTGTTTTCGTCAAATCCCGCGTTGAAACGCGGTGACTCTATTCAGGTATCGGATGAGGCTTCGGAACCGATTGCTACGGAGGCCATCGCGGCGGAGGCAAGCCAGGGAACCCCGGAAGGTGTCCCGATGGACGCATCTGGGAATACGCCTGCGGCATCTGATAGTTCCAAGATGGAACAAAACGTCAATAGCCCGACTCCGGCGGTGCCAAACGGAACAACTGCTCACGTGATAGGCAAAACCAACACGCAAAGCGATTCAGAATCAGCGGACGGCGCTTCTGCGGGAACTGGCGGGACAAGTGCATCTCGCGAGAGTACACCCACAGACGGAGATAGTGCGCCTGCCATCGAGGTTCCGCAACAACTTGGATCGAATACGAAAGACTCGATCTTCAATAGCCTGGTGGATCCTGAGAGTGAGACAACGGGCAACCTCCAAGAAGCGATGTCGGATCAAGCCAAGACTTCTGAAACACAACTTCACGTCACGAAGGGTGCCTCAGACAAAGATGTGTCAGTTGGCGAGACTGTGTCTAAACAAAACGATCCAACCGATGAAGAGTCCGCGGACCCTGAAGACCATCTCTTGGATGCGAATCCTGAACCGCGAGCCTCCAACCCACGATTCGAGGACGGCACACCCTCGACCCAACAGAACCATTCATCCGATGATAATGGCCCACAAGCAAGATCAGAGCAGACATTCACTCAGAGCGCCGCGAACCGATTCGTGGCCTACGATTCACGATTCTCCGATTCAAGCGTGGAAGCAAACACTCCGACAACCGCCCAAAAACCGCAAATGGAAAACTCCGAATGGGCCTCGTCCGGCCAGACCTCTACAGACGTCGGCAAACAGGTTCTCGAATCGATTCAGAGTACCCTGAGCGGCCGAGGCTCAGACCAGCAGATCACCGTCCAGCTCAATCCGCCCGAACTGGGCAGAGTCTCTATACGATTCCAAGAACAAAACAACGAGCTGACCGGCCATCTGGAGGTCAACAAGCCGGAGACCCGAGCAGAAATCGAGCACGCGCTTCCACAAATGATACGCAATCTTGCCGATTGCGGCATCCACATCAAGCGGATCGACGTTACGCTCTCACAGCACGATCGGCCGCAATACGGGGCGACGGGCGACTCCTTGCCGCAGAATAGCTGGTCCCAACAGGGAAATTCCGCGGATTCACAAGCGTGGGACAAAGATGCTTATACGGACGGGGTCAGTGAATGGTCGCCGAACAACACGTACGAGCGAATCAGCGAGTTGCAGGAGATTCCGGCGGGTGACGGCTCCGTCAATGTGCTGATATGAAACAGATAGAAAGGCATGATACGACTGTCGCGTCGCTTCGTGAAGCGATCGCGAAAGACCCTCAGATACCGCGCTTCCACAATGCCTTGGGACTTGTCCTCGAAGATCGTGGCCAATTTGAGGAGGCGGTCCCGCTCGATCCCAGGTGTACCGAGACCTTTCATATGAAGGCCGGACACTGGGACTGGAAGCAGTAAGCGCCATTATGAGCGACTTGGAACAGACGGACAGCACGTTAGAAGGATCGTTCGGTCTTACGGTCTCTATGAGTTCGACGAAGCCAGCCATCGGTGGGGAGATGTGATACGACAGGAGCAGAAGCTTGACATGCAAGCGACAAGCGTTGGTGAAGCTGTGAATACCGCCGTGCGCGAGTATGAGGCGGGACGTTTGGCGCCGGCCGAACGCGCGTGTCGGGCGGTCCTCCAAAGCCATCCTCAGAACGCTCATGCCTTGCACCTGCTCGGGGCCATCACATATAAGAAGGGACTCCACAACCAGGCGATCGAGTTGGTTCGAGAAGCGATTGCGCAAGACCAGGACGTACCCCAATTCCACAACACCCTCGGAGCCGCGTTGCGCGCCGCCGGGCAGTTCGAGGAAGCCATTGCCGCTTATGAGCGGGCGATATCACTCGACCCTGAATACCTCCGCGCCTACATCAACATGGGCAATGCCCTCGTTTTCCAGGGCCGATACGCCCGTGCGGCAGAGAAGTACCGTCACGTGATATCGCTGGACCCGACGTGCGTCGAAGCCTACGACTGTATGGCTGTGGCGCTTCAATACCAAGGACAATATGACGCGGCGATTGTCGCGTGCAATCAGGCCTTAGCGCTCGATCCCGATGACGTGGAGACCTACAACACAATGGCCTGCGTGCTTATGAGGCAAGGTCGCTGCGCTGAAGCGATTGAGACATACAAGCGCGTCCTTCAAATCAAACCCGACTATGCCAAGGCCCACTGCAACCTGGGGATGGCGCTTCTGCTCAGTGGAAGACTCAGGGAGGGGTGGGCTGAGTATAGATGGCGAGTCCGTACCGGAAACGTAGCGTGCTCGCCGCGTTATGACTCGCCTTGCTGGGACGGTTCGCCTTTTGTGGGCAAAAGACTCGTCGTGCACTTCGAGCAGGGCTTCGGCGACAACATCCAATTCATACGATACCTGCCGATGGTGAAGCGTCGCGGCGGCACGGTCATCTGCGAGATGCTGAGACC
Source organism: uncultured Pirellulales bacterium (assembly GCA_964475805.1). Classification (GTDB taxonomy): domain Bacteria; phylum Planctomycetota; class Phycisphaerae; order Sedimentisphaerales; family Anaerobacaceae; genus JAFGTG01. The sequence continues at coordinate 26,841 of CAYZAH010000001.1, forward strand.
CCTGGTGGGCCTCTTGCGAGGATTTCCGGGAATTGACGAATTGGTAGAGGCTTCGTCCACGGGCAAGTCGTCCATAAACAGCGACCTGCACGTACCCTTGTTAGAACTTCCAAGGATATTCGGGACGGCTTTGCACACCATACCCTGCGACGTTCCTTACCTTCATGCCGACCTGTTGAAAGCCGAATACTGGCGGAAGAAACTCTCTATGCCGGGATTCAAGGTAGGGATCGTGTGGGCCGGGACACCCGCTCACATGGAGAATAGGGCTCGCTCTTGCCGTTTGAGCCACTTCCTGCGACTGTCAAAGGTCCCCGGCATGCAGCTTATCGGACTGCAAAAGGGTGCCGCCGCCGGACAAGCTGATGAAATGGCGACAAGGATGTCAGTCATGAATCTCGCTGATGAGCTCCATGATTTCACAGATACGGCCGCGGTGATCGCCAACCTGGACCTGGTGATCTCGGTGGATACCGCCGTTCTGCACTTGGCCGGGGCGATGGCCAAGCCGGCGTGGGCAGTGCTGTCTTTCGCACCCGACTGGCGATGGATGCTGGATCGAGACCACAGCCTCTGGTATCCGAGCATCAGGCTATTTAGGCAAAGCAAATACGGGGATTGGGGCGGCGTCTTCGAGCGTATAGCGGAGGAATTGGCGATACTAAGCGACTCGATGCCCGTAACTCGTGGCTCGAGCACCGAGATTCAAGTCTTCACAAAATGAGATTTTTTTTGCGGCTTTTACGTATCTTGCCTGTATTATCGATCTTAGTCTCCGCCGAATTACCGGTCCAACGATTTTGCCCCTATTTGCCTGCCAGAAATCCCTTAAGTTTCCGTTATCGCCCTCGATAATGACCATTGAAGTAGCAGTGGCCGTTGTGCGTGTTGAATGTTTCAGGACCGACATCCTCAGGGGCTTTCAACGAGGCCACGGAAACGTGTCTGGTACAGTTTTAAGGAGCCAAAGATATGTTATCAATCAAGACCAACGCCATGGCGGCAAATGCTGCTCGGCACTTAGGAAACACTTACGGCGCCCTTGCTCAGTCGGTCGAGAGGCTGTCGTCAGGCCAGCGTATCAACAGCGCCAAGGATGACGCCGCCGGCTTGGCAGTCCGAGAACTGATGCGAGCCGACATCGCCGTACTCCAACAGGGCGCTCGTAATGCACAGGACGCGATCAGTATGGTACAAGTTGCAGAAGGCGGCATGCAGACAATCAATGATCTGCTCGTAAGGATGAAGCAGTTGGCTGAGCAGGCGGGTACAGGGACGTATTCTGCAGCGCAACGGTCTCTCTTGAACAACGAGTTCGACGAATTGGCCAATGAAATTGATCGCATTGCAGGGTCGGCCACGTTCAACGGCGTCAGCTTGCTCAATAGCGCCAGTGGCACCATATCCGTGATGTTTGGCGATGTAACGGACCGCATCACCATCAACACCACTAACATGACTCAGTCCGCGCTTTCCATCAACACTCTGAGCATCAACCAAGCAGCCAGTGCGCAGGCGGCCTTGACGACTTTGGCCACGGCCATCAATACAGCGAATTCTGCTCGGGCAGCATTCGGTGCGAAGATGAACCGTCTTGACAATACCGTCAACGTCATCAATGTACAGGTCGAGAATCTTACGGCATCAGAATCTCGGATTTCTGACGTCGATGTGGCTACCGAAATGGCCACCATGACAAGAAACCAAGTATTGGCCCAAGCCGGTGTGGCCATGTTGGCGCAAGCCAATGCCGTGCCGCAGATGGCATTGAGTCTCCTGAGATAATCGCCATCGTCAGAGTAGGGTGTGCAAGAGTATCTTGTGCAAGCGAAAGCCCCCGGCTCAATAGAGCCTCGCGTGTGTCAGATTATGGACTGCACACCCTACACTGTTTAGCCCCGAAAATTCGGGATCTTCACACTCGAAGATATAGAACCTGGTTTCAAGGAGCGATGAAATGCAGGGAATCAAGGCATACCAGGATAGTGTGGTGACCACACAGAGCAGGGGTCGTCTCATCGTCCTATTATATGACGGCGCCATCAAGTTCATGAAGCTGGCGATCAAGGAACTGGAAGCGAACAACTACGAAGCCAAGGGGCGATACATAAACAAGGCCCTGGACATCATCAATGAGCTCAACGCTATCCTGGATATGAACGCCGGAGGAGAAATGGCCTCGAATCTTCGCAAACTCTACTGTTTCATGATCAAGCACCTCACGGAGGCCAACATTAAACGCGATCCCGAGATGATCCGAGAGGTCATCAGGCTCATGGAAGACTTGAATCAAAGCTGGAAAGCCATATCCGGCTGATCGATCCAATCCGCCTTCGCCGTCAGCGTGTCCCTCGTCGCGATCGGCCCACGGCCAGCACCGTCAAATCGATGACTCCTGGTTGCCGATTGCCGATTTCAATCGTAAATTTTACCCGCTGACGGCGGGCAAGAATCGAAAATCCCTTAGACTTCCTTCCACTGGCCGGGAATGGGAACGTCAAACCAACCGCCCCGGTCGGCTTTCGCGGGCGCTGGACTATCGTAACTCAGCTCATCGAGATAACTGCAGAACTGGAAGTTGGAGTTCATCATCTGGTCCCAGGTGACTATCTCGTTGGTATGGCTCGCGGCCCGACCCATTAGCGCGGTAAGGTCCGAGTAAACCGCTCGCTTGATTTCGTTGTGCGGCCGATCCTTGCGGATACTGGCGATGAAGTCGTTCCACTCGTATTGCCACGGACTATATCGATCCTTGGTGGGCGTCCAGGAAATGTTCGATCTTTCGATCCGCTGGTCCTTGAACATGTGGACGGTGGCGGCATGAATGTTGCCGGAGAACTGTGCGGCGCACTTGGTGCCGTGGATAAAGGTAGCGAATTCCGTGTGTGTCTTGTTCATTCGACGAAATCCACAGAACGCCTTCGTCCCATCGGCAAAAGTGTATTCCATCGAGTAAACGTCGATATTCTGCCCGTGGTCCCGACTGTGAGGGACCCGACCGCCCAGCCCGTGACAGGAAACGGGCCAGGAGTCTTTAATCCAGCAACACTCGTCGATCTGATGGATCAGGTTATCAACCATATGGCCTGAACCCACCCAGAATAGATGCGCTTTGCCGAATTGCAGTTGGCTCATCAGCTCGTTGGCCCTTTCGCCCTGATCCCCAAGCCAGCCGACTCCTCCCAGGCGGTTGGCACGGATCAATGGGATTTGCCCCATTTCCCCGTTGCGGATTTTCTCGATGAGCGCCTGACGGGCCGGAGAGTGGCGGCATTGAAGCCCGGCGGCTACCTTCAGGTTCTTGCTTTTCGCGATTTCATCGGCCCGAAGCAGTCGGTGCAGACCAGCCGGATCGGGCGCGAACGGCTTTTCCATGAAGACATTGATACCCTTCCGAATGGCATATTCAACGTGCACTACCCGGATATAGGCCCGCGTCGTGCACATGGCGATATCGCCGGGTCTGAGAATGTCGATAGCCTTGCGATAGGCATCGAAACCGATGAATCTACGATCTTCCGGCACGTCGATCTTGTCGCCAAACCTTTTCTTAAGAGCGTCATGCGAACTGTTTAGCTTCTTTTCCAAGAGGTCGGCCATCGCATAAAGCTTGATCGGACCGCCGTCAGAAACATTCAAAGCATCGCCAACGGCGCCGGAGCCGCGGCTACCGCAGCCAATCAGGGCCAGGCGAATCGTGCTGTCCTGGCCCGCAAAGGCAACAGGCCCCAGGCGGCTGAGGACCGCCGCACCCGCGGCAAGCGAACCACTTTGTTTGAGAAACTCTCGACGATTGACGTTAGACGTGCTGACGGGCTGAGTCATGGTTGCCTCCTGAATTAATAGTATAGCACAACGGTTGTTTAGGCGTTCGATGGCATAAACACGGTCCCGGAATATATTCTCTGAGATGATACAAGGTATTGCTTTCGATTTCAACCGCCTTGTGGCGGGTGCCAAAATAATGATTGCGGTCGCGGGCGGCTCGCAATAATCTGAAAGCAAACAGAGTTTTGCGTACGACAGATTTGGGAGGCCAATATGAAAACACATATCATCGTCACACTGACGTTGCTGGTCAACACTTGCGGCGCATGGGCTAACGTGGGAGACGTCGTGAAAACCATCGAGACGCCGGGGCCTTGCCCAAAGGGCCTGACCTTCGACGGAAAGAACCTCTGGCTCGCAGATGCCTTCACCGACAAGATCTACGCAATCGAACCTGATACGGGCAAAGTGGTCCGAAGCTTTGAAACGCCCGGCTACGAGCCGGAGGGCCTGGCGTGGGATGGCGAGGGCCTCTGGCACGCCGATTCAGCCGAGAATCTGCTCTACCGGCTCGATCCACACTCCGGCAAAGCCACGAAGGTGATCGAATCGAGCACGAGCAACCCGCGAGACATGGCGTGGGACGGAAAGTTCCTCTGGATCGTCGATCACAAGAAGGACGTCCTGATGAGAGTCTCACCCGTGGACGGTTCGGCCGTTCGGTTCTTCGACTCCCCGGCGGCGGAACCTACCGGAATAGCGTTCGACGGCAAGTATCTGTGGGTGGCGGACCGACTCGAGAACAGGATTTATCTCGTCGATCCGGCGGACGGACTGTGCCTCTCATCGTTGCGCAGCTACGGGCCGCTTCCTTACGGCCTGGCCTGGGATGGCGATTTCTTATGGAACGTGGATTACGAGAACCGCCAGATTTATAAGGTGAAGGTTTTCGATAGGAACATCCTGAGCAAGTGGGATAAGCGTCAGATGGCGCTGCATTTTGTCAAGGAATTCCGTAACTACGGGCCGGGAACCGTGGACGCTCTGGACGTTTATCTTCCTCTGCCGATCAATCGCGACAATCAAACGCTCCTTGGCCCGATTGAATTCGACTCCGCGCCGGCGGAGATCATCGAGGACGACTGGGGACAAAAGATCGCCCATTTCAGTTATAACAATATTGAAAGCTACAGACTTATCAGAGCAGGCTGGAAGGTCAAGGCCAACATCTACGCCGCGGAGTACTTCCTCTACCCCGACAAGGTGGGAACTATCGACGCAATCCCGAGGGAGATCAAAGACAAATACCTTCAAAACGCTGAGAAATACCTCATTAATGACCCGTACATCAAGAAGCTCGCGCATCAAATCGCGGGCAACGAGAAAAATCCCTACTGGATCGCTCGACGCGTGCTGGATTATCTGGGCAAGAATTTGAGCTACAATCTCAAGCCGATAGGAGGATGGAACCCGGCGCCGGTGGTCCTCAAGCGCGGCACGGCGTCGTGCTCGGAGTATTCGTATTGCATGATCGCACTATGTCGGGCTTCAGGCGTTCCAATACGATACGTCGGGGCGGTTAGCCGGCGAGGCGACGACGGCTGGATGGATGACGTGTTCCACCGCTGGGTGGAGGTCTATTTGCCTCCCTACGGCTGGATCCCCTTCGACGCTAATAAGGGCGATCGAACTCGGCCCGGCGACAAGGTCCTGGGCGTGGGCAATATTTCGGCCCGGTACATTATCACTACTGAAAACGGCGGCGGCGACAAATACCTGTGGTTCGGGTACAACTACGGCTACAACTGGACGAGCGAGGGCAAGTGCCACGTGCACGATCAAAACTACGGCCTGTGGTCCAATTTCGGCGAGAAGAAGTACAACAAACCCGAGGGCGAATAGCACGATTCGAGGGCGTTCCGCCTTCGAATCGCGGGTAAGATGCCCGCGACACGGTGGGTGGCAGCCTCAAGCGGAGCTTGGGGATGGCCGCGAACGCCGGATTCCTGCCAGACACATGGTGTTCGTTCAGGCTTCCACGGCGAACGTGGGCTTTCGACTCTTCCACGCCCCGCCTGTGAAGTCGGGGACTTTTACGGGCTTGCTGCCCGAGGCAATCGACTGCTCCGAAAGCGGGCCGATCACGCTCATGGTCACCGAATCGTAGACGTCGATGGGAGTCTGCGTTCGGTTTCGGACTGCTTTGATAAACTGTTGAAGTTCGAGAAAGTCCGTGCCGCCGTGGCCGCCCTGGGCGCCCTTCTTCCACCATGTGTGCTCGTATTTCTCCTGGTAAGGATCGAACGGCTCCCACTGGTGGTATTCAGGGCTTTTGTCGAGAACATAAACCGCATTTCGTTGCTCGTTGTAGA
>CAYZAH010000002.1:0-31845 GCA_964475805.1 uncultured Pirellulales bacterium
ATGGCCGAGCGGTACGACGCGACGGTGCTGTTCGAGCCGTTCTATCGCCACTTCTTCGCCACCGCCAAACGAACGCGGGTCTACCTGGACGAGATCGGGTCCGCCCGGCTTCGGGTGCTGCTCGACCCCGCCAACCTGCTTGAGGTGAACGACCTGAACGAGATGTTCGAGCAGCTCGCCCCGCGAATCGACTGCCTGCACGCGAAGGACCGCAAGCTGCACGTGGATCGCGGTGTCCCGGCGGGCCAGGGCGATCTCGACTACGCGAGATTCGTCACCCTCGCCGCCCGGTACACACCGAACGCGCCACTAATCATCGAGTATGTCGGGGCAAAAAACTACAAGCAAGCCCTCGCACACCTCCGCCAGGCCATCCGCCAGAGCGGATAGTCGGCTCGTCATCGGCCGTCTTTGCCTTCCTGATTTCCCGGCTTTCGGATGTGCGGATTTTCGTACCAGAACAGTCCCAGGCCCTTGCCGCCCTCACGCTCCTCGCAGGCCAACACGTCCGGGTCTCCATCCATATCGACGTCCAACAACTCCATGCGGTCGTATTTGATCCCTTTGGGTCCGCTGATGTCGTGGGCCTGCCAATGGCCTTCGAGTGCTCCGCCGGTGTGAGATAGCCACATCACTCCCGACTTTGGCGCCGTGGCGTGCTCGCAACTAAAGACAACGTCCTTTTGTCCGTCGCCATTGATATCGCCGACCACGACGGCTTTGGCCGTGCCGGTTCGTTCGGGATAGGAGATGATGTACGGCTTCCAGTTCTGCCCCCCGGTGTCGAGCCGTCGAAGGATAACGATCTGACTCGCCTTCTCAGCATTGGCGGCCACCAGAACGTCCTGCAAGCCGTCGTCGTCAATGTCAGCCAGGGTCAGGAACATCACTTCCTTATCCCGACCGCCGATGAAATGATTCTGCCAGGGTTCCTTCTGAGCGTCGCCTACCCCCGGGTTTTCGAGCCATCGGCACCCCCGCATCTGGCCTTTTCGGTCCGAGGTCAGGACATCGAGATCACCATCGCCGTCCATGTCCACACATCGAAGCGACATGATCCAGCCCGCGGGGCTGATCGTATGCCAACGGTAGGCCGTCAAGTCGTGTGCGTCTTCGGGCACCTCGAACCAGCCGATTTGCGCGTTGGGCTCTTTGGAACCGGCTATCAGATCGATTCGGCCTTTTCCATCCACGTCCATCGGCATACAAAACATCCACCGGGTCAGTTTCTTCGAGACGGGAATGATCTGCGCACGCCATTTCGATTCCTGGAGATATTCCTGCTCGTCGCTCGGCGCCCATTGCACGAATACACACTGCGTACTTCCTTCACAGCACGAAACGACGTCGACGGCCCCGTCTCCGTCGAGATCAACAAAGACGGCATCTTCAACCGACGAAGTTTGGCCCGTTGTCACAAAGGGCCATTTATCCTTCGCCTTTTGCGGACCGGGATTCAAGTAGACACGGGTCAGCCCCCCTTCCTCCCAGCCGGTCGTGATGTCCATCCATCCATCGCGATTGACGTCGGCCAACTTGACGCCGTCTGCCCCTCGCGAGGTGTCATCAATCGTATGACGCTGCCAAGGTGATTCTGCCGCCGCTTGTGGCCCAGCGCCAAGCATCACAGCGAGGCAAACGATGCAAAGAAGCCGGACACCGCCACAACCGAACGAAAGACGTGCGCGAATCCCTATCAGATTGTCTCCGCCTTCATGGCCCATAGAATCTCCCGTGACTCATTTCTCTCATCCACCATCGGTAGACATTCTACCAAGAAGTGGAGGACAGTGTAAAGAGTTCACAGGCAACGGACTATGAGCCATCAGCCCCGGACTGCTGGACGTCGCAAATGTTAGTGTGAGGCTTCCACTTTCTCGAAGGTGAATTTGTGGGTGTCGGCGCCGACTTTGACCGTGTCACCTTCGACGAACCGGCCGGCCAGAAGCTCGGCGGCGAGCGGGTTCTCCAGACGCTGCTGGATGGTTCGCTTGAGTGGGCGGGCGCCAAAAGCGGCGTCATGACCTTCGTCCATGATCAGGTCGCGGGCACCATCGGTGTATTCGAGCGTGATGTTGTGATCGCTGAGCCGCTTGGCCAGGTCGTTTAACTGAATATCGACGATCTTTCGCAGGTCGTCCTTGCCCAGCATGTGGAAGACGATGATCTCATCGATTCGATTCAGGAACTCCGGCTTGAAGATCTGCTTGAGCGCGTCCTTGACGTGCGCCTCGATCTCCCAGTCTGCACCAGACTCCTCGGTGATCTGCTGAATCTGATGGCTGGCGATATTGCTTGTCATGATGATGACCGTGTTCTTGAAATCGACGGTCCGTCCTTTGCCGTCAGTCAGCCGGCCATCGTCGAAGACCTGTAGAAGCACGTTGAATACGTCAGGATGGGCCTTCTCGATCTCATCCAGCAGAATCACCGAATAAGGCTTTCGCCGAACGGCCTCCGTGAGACGGCCGCCCTCTTCATAGCCGACGTAGCCGGGCGGCGCACCGATCAGGCGGGCGACCGAATGCTGCTCCATGAACTCACTCATATCGACGCGCACCATCGCGTGCTCGTCGTTGAACAGGAAATCCGCCAGGGCCTTGGATAGCTCCGTCTTGCCCACGCCGGTCGGCCCGAGGAACAGGAATGTCCCTATCGGCCGGTTCGGATCGCCCAGCCCCGAGCGGTTCCGGCGAACCGCGTTACTCAAGGCGATGACTGCTTCATCCTGGCCCACGACGCGCCGACGAATCGCATCTTCCATTTTCATCAGGCGCTCGCGCTCTCCGCTCAAGAGTCTCGCAATCGGTACCCCCGTCCACTTCGATACAACGCCGGCGATGTGCTCTTCGGTCACTTCGTTGTGGATGATCGTCTTGTCGGATTCGGCAAGCTGGGTCTCCTTCCGCTCCAGCTCCTTCTGCAAATTGGTGATGGTCTCGTATTTCAGACGGGCAGCGGTCTCCAGGTCTCCCCGGCGTTGCGCCTCGTCGAACTGGTTCCGAGCATTCTCGATCTCTTCTTTCAACTCCTTGATCTGGTCGATATCACCTTTCTCACTTTCCCATTGCGCCGTAAGCTCTTTGTCTTCTTGTTGGAGTTGAGCCAGTTGTTTTTCTGCGTGCTGCAAACGCTCCTTGCTCGCCTCGTCCTTCTCCTTCTTGAGGGCTTCACGCTCGATTTGGAGCTGGACGATCTTCCGGCGGATACTATCCAACTCCGCGGGAAGCGAATCATTCTCGATTCTCAGCTTCGACGCGGCTTCGTCAACCAGGTCGATAGCCTTGTCCGGCAGCCACCGGTCGGTGATGTAGCGATTCGACAGCGTCGCGGCGGCAACCAGCGCTGAGTCCGTGATCCTGACGCCGTGATGGGCGTCGTAGCGGGCTTTCAGTCCTCGCAGGATCGCGATAGTCTCCTCGACGGTCGGCGGGTCGATCAGAATCGGCTGGAAACGCCGCTCGAGCGCAGCGTCTTTCTCCACGTACTTTCGATACTCGTCAATCGTGGTCGCGCCGATACAGCGCAGATCGCCTCGCGCCAGCGACGGCTTGAGCAGATTGCCCGCATCGACGGAGCCTTCGGCTTTGCCGGCCCCGACGACGGTGTGCAGTTCGTCGATGAACAGGATGATCTGTCCCTCGGCGGCAAGGACCTCTTTGAGCACTGCCTTGAGCCGGTCCTCGAACTCGCCCCGGAACTTCGTCCCGGCGATCAGCGCCCCCATGTCCAGTGCAATGATTCTCTTGTTCTTGAGGCCCACGGGTACGTCACCCGCGACGATCCGCTGAGCGAGGCCTTCGACGATAGCCGTCTTGCCCACGCCCGGCTCGCCGATGAGCACGGGATTGTTCTTTGTCCGGCGGTTGAGAACCTGCATACAACGCCGAATCTCTTCACCACGCCCAATCACGGGATCGAGCTTGCCCTTGCGGGCCATATCCAGCAGGTCGATCCCATAGCGTTCCAGGGCCTTGTACTTATCCTCCGGATTCTGGTCGGTGATCTTGTCCGGCCCACGAACCTCTTTCAGGGCACTGGTGATGTTCTCCGGTGTGACGGAGTTGAGCTGCAGAATCTCGCGGGCGTCGCTCTCCACCGAAGCCAGCGAAATGAGCAGGTGCTCCACGCTCAGGTATTCATCGCCCATCGCGTCGGCGCGATTCTGGGCGTCCAGCACAACCTGGCTCAGGGCGGGATCGGGCACGAGTTGAGCGTCACTTTTGCCTTGCGGCAGCCGGCCAAGCTCGCTCTCAGTCATTTCACGTATTCGCGAAACGTTGGCACCGATCTTCTTGAGTATCTCGACGGCCACACCCGTATCGTCGTTGCAGATGGCGCTGAGCAGATGCAGCGGTGACATGATCGTGTGGGATTTGGCCATCACGATCTGCTGGGCCGTGGCCAGCGCCTCTTGAGCTTTCAATGTAAATTTATCGAATTTCATCGTTAACCTCATTTTTCATGCATACACATTTTATCCTTGCAAATGATATGCCCATACAGGCTGAAAAATGTAACCGCTGCATTGATATGAGGTTATGCTCATCGAGGCTTGAAGAGGCGTGCCAATATGGCAGGTTGTACGTCCAAACTCGGCGCGCGGCGCATTATCAGAGGTGTTTTAGCCGGGCCAGGTCTTTCTTCAATGGGAGGTACAGAGCGGATACGTCAGTTTGCACGGGAAGCCAGTGATTCGACCCTGCGGCCGATCACAGCCACGTGCCGGTCGGTGCTGGGCATGCGCTCGCCGGACCCGGCGCAAGGCCGGGTTCGGTTATCGCAAGGGCGAGATAATCGCACGAAGATTATCCGCCGGCCCAGCCCGTTTGCAGGTTGTAAATGAAGCTGCCTCGCAGCCGGGTCGTGATGTACACGCAAGGTCCGTGGTCGAGATTGATCGCAAAGACTGCCTCGACCTTATTGCCGACCTTGATCTGTACGGCTCCTGATTGTGCCAGTCCGTCGCGCAGGTCCGGTCCGTATTCGAGGATCTGTTGGTCTGAAAAGCCCGCTCGTCGCATGACCCGAACCACGTCATCGGCGTTCAGCTCAAGTACGCTCCGACTGCTCAAAGGGATGACCTGAATTCCTGACCTGTGCGTGCCACAACCAGTCACACCCAGAGCGAGAAGGAGTAGCAGCGCCAGCGCTGTTGCGGCCACTCCGCTGCTGCCTGCTAGTTTGTACCTGATTGGCTTCACCGTTTTATCTCCATCTATTTGACTGTCATGTTATCTAACCGGGCGGGAGAGACTCCGTCGAAGGTCTTCCCTGAAATCCTGTCCCATCGGATACGTCGTCGTCGGTTGCTGAATGGTCGCCGCCGGCGCCTGGAACGTTGTTGTGGGCGGCGTTTGGTAGGTCGTCGCCGGCGTTTGATAAGCCGTCGCCGGCATCTGCCCGGACGGTGTCGATCCTGAAGGCCCGTAGGCCGCAGCCCGCGTGCTTTGCGGCACGAGGTGCGCCGTTATGAACACGGCGATCTCTCTCGACGCATTATCGTCATCTTTGTTCTTGAACAGCTCTCCGACCAAAGGTAGCTTGCTCAGACCTGGGACGCGTTGTCGGTTCGAACGCATCCGGTTTTCCGACAAGCCGGCCAGTGCGACGGTTCCACCGTCTTTGACCGTTACGTTGTTGTCCGACGTCCGCCGGGTCACGAGAGGAAGATCGCTTCCCCGAGCGCGCGGGATACTATCACTGACCTCAATCGATATTTGCAGTGTGATATCGTTGTTGTCGCCGACGTGCGGCGTGATCTCCAGCTTTGTTCCCGACTCGATCTCTCGCAATTCAGCACGGCTGTAGGCGTAGACGCCCAACGCATCCGGCGGCGTGAGCATATAATACTCTTCCTGCATGACCTGGATTTGCGACATCTTTCCGTCCTGGGCCAGAACCTGCGGTTTGGCCATGATACTCGCTTCACTGTTCTCGATCAGAAGATTCAGTGTCATCTCCAGGGCGTTGGTGAACGTGTTGTCCGGAGAGTATCCGATCTGTACACCCCACGGCCAGTTCCCGGCGAAGTCAGTGCCTGTGTCGCCGCTGCCGTAGTTATCCCCGCCGAACACACCGGCCTTGAGCGAGGGCCAGCTCCACTGGACGCCAAGATTCAGCAAATCCCCTTTCTCCATCACCACAATACGTGCATCCAGCAAGACCTGGGCGGGTATGCGGTCGATCTTCCTGAGGTCTGCGATGATACGCTTCTTCAACTCGGGCGGCGCGGTGACCACTACTGTGTAAGTGTCGGTTCCGGCCGGTCCAGCTTCAGCCTTGACGTAGTCAGTGAAAGCCGGCGAGAGGAGCCCAACCGCCGCCTCAGCGGAGATATAGTTCATTCGCAAACGCTCGGTCTCACTAATCACCGGAAACTTGGTATCCTTGACGCCACCTGAGCAAACGAGAATATAGTATGGCGTCTGTTTCCATATATACGGTGTGCCCGCCAGAACGATATCCAGAGCCGTTGAGAGTTCCACGTTGTTTAGCGTGCAAGTGACTAAACCCTGGACTCCGTCTTCAGCAATGATCGTCTTGCCGCTGGCTGCTGCAAGGGCCGGGAGCACTACCGAAACAAGGTCGTCATCTTGAAACGTATTGCTAATCGGTCCACCCGGCACCGTCTGTTGCGGAATCCGTGGTTGCAGCGGCTGCACCTGAGGTTGCTGTGTCGGCGTCGGCACCTGTGGTTGCTCTGTCGGCGTCGGTACCTGTGGTTGCTGTGTCGGCACCGGCACGTTCGGCGGTAGCGTCGGCATCGGCACGTTCGGTTGCTGTGTCGGCATCGGCACGTTCGGCTGCTGCGTTGGCGTCGGCACGTTCGGTTGTGGCGTCGGTGTCGGCACCTGTGGTTGCTGCGGCTGTGCTGGTGCTCCCATGATCTCAGGTGCACCATTTAGATAGTTGGTTTTGACGTCTGAATAAGGCCGACTCGCCGGATTGAAGACCAACCCGGGTTTTGTCGGGGCAATCTCGCCACTCCAGCCGTAGGGTACCTTAACGGTGAACTGACCCTTGCCATCCGTTTTGGTCGTATCCGTTACTTTGCCTTGATCATCAGTAGCCGTGATGGTCACATCAGCAACGGGTGACTTGCCGATCACAACCGAATCGCGGATGGTAAACGTCTGCACGATCGCTATGAAATTCTGATTCGGCAGGTCCCGCGTTACTGTCCCATACGTCCTGCTCGGCATCCTGAAAGTGTACCCTTCGCGCGTCGGGGTGATCTTGCCGTGCCAGCCATAATCCACCTCGATCTCATACTCGCCGTTGGTGTTCGTCTGCGTGGTGCCGCCAGCGGGCTCCGCCATGACGAATATGTCCGGAACAGGCTCTCCTTTTTCATCGGTGATCTTTCCGGAGACCGTCATTTTCTGCAACGTAGCCTCAAAACCCTGATTCATCTCTGAGGCCATCACGTTGTCGAATTTCAGTTCTGTCGGCTCGAATTCGTAACCTTGCTTGGACGGCGTAATCGTGCCGCTCCAGCCATATTCGACGGTGGCGGTGTAGGTCGAATCCGCACCACTTACCACCGGCCTGCCTGGAGTGACCTGGAGCTGAACGCCCTTAACCGTGGTCGAGCCGGAGATGGTAAAGGTCTTCCTTGAGGCGGTGTAATTTTCATTCGCCTTGTCGCTTGTGATCGCAGGATAGTTCCTGCTCAGCGGTTTGAAATCATACCCTTCCTTTATGGGGGTTACGGTACCTTGCCAGCCATAGTCGACGGTGGCGGTATAGGTGCCGTCTTTGCCAACGATGATGCCAGGCAAGCCTTGTATTTCCACGTCCGCCGCACCACTGATCCTACCGGAGATGGTCAGCTTGATCAGGGACGCCTCGTAGTTCTCGCTCGTCTTGTCAGTCTTGACCTCGCTGTAGATCTTGCTTCCGGGATTGAAGGTGTAGCCGGCCTTGGTCGGCTCGACCGTACCGCTGAATCCGTATTTGACGGTCGCGGTGTAGAAGCCGCTTATGTCGCTGATCACGGGTTGGCCCGAAATGTCCTGAAGCCCTTTCATCGTGACGCCGTCCATGCCGGCGGTTCCAGAGATGACAAAGGTCAGCGGTGTCGCCACGTAGTCCTGATTGGATTGTATGTCGGTCACATTGGGATAATCCATAGACGGGGGGCTGAACTCGTACCCTTCCAGCGTCGGTGTCACCGTTCCGCTCCAATTGTACGGGACTTTCTCACTGTAGTTGCCGCTGGCGTCGGTCTTGGGATTGCCCGGCAGACCGTCCAGAGTAACTCCCGGCTCCCCAATGGAACCGGCGATGAGGATCATCTTCGGCTCGCCCGCGTAATTCTCCGTCGTTTTGTTGATCTTGACCGGTGCATACTGAACGCTGGGCGGCTTGAAGTCAAAGCCTTCCTTGGTCGGCACCACGATGCCGTCCCAGCCGTAGCGAACCGTCGCGGTGTAGGTCCCGTCAGAACCAGTAACGGGATTGTTCGGCAGACCGCTCATCTGGACACCTTCCATACCTTTGCCGTCCATCGTGATCTTCCCGCTCACGGTGAAGGTAATCTCCGTAGCCGCGAAATCCTGGACGACATCGCCGGTCATGGGAGGAATCGCCTTGCTCGTTGGATCGAACTGGTATCCCTCTTTGTCCGGTGTTATCGTGCCTGTCCAACCATAGTCCACCGTCGCTGAATAGTAGCCGCTTGCATCACTAACCACGGGCAAACCCGTCGCATCCTTGAGGCCCTTTATGGTCACACCTCCCACACCTCCGGTCGAGCCCGAGATGGTGTAGGTAACCATCTGTGCTTCATAAGCCTGGACGTTGATGTTCATCATGCACAACAGAACAACACAAAGGACAATCGCTCCGCCCGATAATATTTTTCCGCTTTTTTTCCTCGCCATAAGTCAACGTCCCTTTCTGTTGCCGTGGATAGGCAATCCTGCGGCTCCTCTGCCATCTATCGGCAGTTGAGCCTCTTTCTTTAGCAAAAAATCTCTGTGCCGGTTCACTACCAGTTGACCTCCACAGTCTTCCCGAGTTCTTGTTGTGTTCCCACTGTTTGAACGATTCTCCGGTCCCCCTGGATGGAGATGTCGATCAGTCGGACTGTCGTTTCGACCTGACCCGGTGCGAACTCCAGACGTCCGCTAAGAACGTACCTTCCGGCGGGAACAGTCGCGAAATCCAGGTCCCCACTGAAGCTTCGTGTTTCAAACGGCAGCATGGGTCTCGGATCACCACTCAGGTATGTGCTGACTCTCGGTACCGTCCTGGCTCCGAGGCCTTCGGTCGGCAAGAGGCCGGCCTTGACCGACAGTGGTGTGAAGAAGATTGTCTTAAGATTCATGAACGTCGTCGTGATTAGGTACTTGGATTCACTTAGCTCCTGGAGATTCACGCTCAGCCCGCGCGCCGCCGGCTCAGAGGCGACGGCGTTGTTCTTCAGGAAGATGTTGGCGGTTCTATAGCCGGCTCTCTGGCCGTCCGGATAGGTCGCCCACAGGGCCAGGAGTGAATAATAGCACGGATAGACCGCTCCGGCCGGTAATTTCGCCACCACCCGCACGTTCTGTCGTCCTCCGCCGCCGCGAAGTGTGAACGACTGAGGAGTGATTTTGACCCAGCTCGTACAATCCAGATCGGCCCCCTTGATCTCGTCTGTGGCAACCTGCTGGAGCCAAGACTGTAACCCCGAGGCCGTTTGGATATTGACCGCTTCGTCCGAAGCGTTATAAACGGTGATCGTCTCCGAGCGAAGAGAGCCGGGCGTACATTCGATCGTCAAATCGAGCGGCTTGAGATCAAGCGGAGCATCGGACGCAAGCCGAGTAACCGTCGGGTCACCCTCGAAGTTAAAAACCTTCTCCACCGGCTTGGTTCGTCGGCCGTCCACATAGAGCTCCCCCTGCACCTTGTAGGTCCCGGTGGGAAGCGCTCTGTTCATATCGGCCTCGAGCCTAACGATCGCTCCGGGAATGATGCGTTTGTCATCAAATTCCGTCGTCGTGATAAGGTGCCAGTGATTCTTCGAGAAGGCATAGATCCTGGCGAGCGGTTTAAGCTGCGAGAGCGTTCCCCCGTCATTTTGGATGGTCATTGTCACGAAGGTCGTTGCCGGCCTGATTGCCGTGGCCGCACTGAACTCCAATCCGACGTCGGTCGCCTGGATCTTGGCTGGCATCGGACGGGTCTCAATCTCGACGACAACCGGAACCAGAAATCGCACGCTCATGGGCACACCCGTCATCCCCGGTGTGGGTCGGACCGTGGCCAGAATCCCCGCTGTGTGAAATCCATGCGTACGCCGCAATGACCTGATGTAAACCTGAACGGGAACAAGTTGCCCAGGCTGCAAGGTCACAACCTTCTTGTCCAGGCGTATCCAACTGAGGCACGAAGAAAGCCTGTTCAGATCAAAGTTATATTCGGCCGCATTGGGATCATTGACAAGATTAGGATCGACGATCATCCATTCACCCGTCAGTGATTGCGTCAGTTCCACAAGTGTCAGATCAATGGTATAGGGCGAGTTGGGATCGAGGTTCTGAATATTCAGCACTTTCGCGATGTCCTTGCCCGGTGTGATTTGAGCCTCCACCTTCATCGGGGTGACCGTAAACCTTCCGTACTGGCCGAATGCAGATCTACTGCACAAAAGCAGAGACACACCTATGACGACGATCCGGATGAGACCAGCCAGCCTACCTGTTGTTGCATGAACACCGAACCTGGAATTTGTTGTGTAGTCTCTATTTCGCATTCGACGCCTCCCACCTCTAAGAATCCAAAGTTAACGCGTAGCAGGATACCGATCATTTGGCGGCTCCAGAATTTGCTCCTAAACCGCTGTTCGGCAACCTAATGCCTTTGTTGCTTCCGACTCCCCTCAAATTGTCAGTTCAACACCCCTCTTGAGTGATTCTGCCCTTCTCTGGACAACCTGCCACACTCCATTCCGACAAAGGCATTTGCAGCTCCCACTAAGTCCCTCATTAGCTATTGGAGATTTTACCATTTTTACAAATCGATGTCAAGCCCAAAATCGCCATGTTACCCATTTTGAATCACCTGTCTTGTTCATTCGTTCTGTTCATCGAGAGGAGCCATCAGAGACGATACACAAATGGTCCTCTTCTCGCACACATTGCCTCATACACGTCACAGTTATCGGTCTCCTAATCCCCCGTTTTCGTCTCGGCCTGATTGCCTCCTATGTGCCACGTTCTACACCGATGACAAATTATCTTCAGATTTTCCTCATGGAAGAACTTGCCGTATTATCCGGCCGGAGATACATTCATGCACAGGTTTAGGCAGGCTCGGACAATCGCGTCCATGCAGCTCGAACTCGGTCCCGTCACGCTGCGGTCCAAGCGTGAAGCGGACATGTGTCTTCGTCACCACTGTGGGGGTGTCGGACTCATCTTGATTGCCGTTTGTCGGGATAGCTTCTCGCCGGCCAAGCACGCACGTATCCAACTCTTCCCGATACCCTAAAAATGAAGGGAGGGATGAACCGAATTCATCCCTCCCTATCGATGTCAATTTAGCTCTTCTTACGAAGAGTGCTGATTAAACATCAGGCTTTGCGGTAATATAGAGCGTACCGACCTTCACCTCTTCGCCGGGTGTACCATTCCACAGATTGGCCTTCCAGGCCTTGACGCAAACTTCCACTTCGTGGTTCCCGCCGTCACCGGCGATGATGTCGTCGCCATTGTAGAAGGCTTCCCACTGGTCCATGACGGGGCCGTCTTTCACCAGTCTGGTGCCCAGCTTCACGTCGAAGTTGGCTCTGGCGCTGAACTTCGTGCAGCCAAGATAGCACGGGAAGTCGCCGGTACCTTTGCTGATTTCGCCGCAGTCAACCTGGTGCATCACGATCTTCTTGTCCGTGCAATCCTGGACCTCGACATACATACCGATTTCCATCTTCACGGGCATGCTACAAATGTCGAGAGCCTTGTACTCATAAGGCCAGTAGACCTTCTCATTACCGTCCACTTTGACGCCTGTGTCCTTGTCAATGGCACCCCAGTAGTATATCTGGTAATTGCCTTGAATCACCGGTTCATACGCTGGTGCCGTACTTGCGAGAAATGCAACTAATGCAATCGCAATCAAAGTTCTTTTTACCATTTTCATTTCCCTCTCTTAATATCGCTCTGTACTATCAAAGCATATTTTTGCTTGCAGAGCTAATCAAGGTTCAACTACTCAGGTGAGACCTGAGTGACACACACAACGGGCTTTCAACATGCTTGCCGGCTGCGGTATTCTTGCCCGTCTTGATTACCGGACCGGGGCTTTATTGATTTCTGCGATCTCGAATCCTCGATTCTCAATCATCATATCGCCGAGGGACAAAGCCAGCTTCCAACGGCGACTCGCAAACACTTTCATGCCTGCGAATCATCAGTTCTTCATTACCCTCACACACCTCCTTTCTCCCACGTCCTTTGCCTAAGGAAGGGGGTCTTCAGTTTTTTGGACAAAACTTCTATCCACAAATCCTGGGCATATATCAAGTTTGTTAGCAACTACCCTTAAAATCGCTTTCCTTGTGTTCACCGCCCGGCCAAGACTACACCGGCGGCATGATGGTTAACACGATCAATCCCGTATAATGTCCCGAAGGATTATTCGCTTCGGCGTTCACCTTGAAGTCAAGTACCGTCTTCTGAGGCCCAGCCGACGTAGGCACAATGACGACCGGTTTTTTCAAAGAAACGTAATGGCCCATCCCGGTCGCCCGTACGAAGATATCATCCGGTTTTATGCGACCTCCGCCCCGGCGTTCGAGCGGGGTGATGGAGATAGTGACGGGACCGTGCCAGCAATTCGATTCAACGTTCACCGTCACGGCACTCGGTACCTCGTGGACACCGGCGAAAAAGTTGGCCGTCCCAAGATCGAGCTCATCCGGTGTGGCGGAGATGCTGAAGAAGGGCTTGTCCGATGTGGCGGTACTCGTGCCCGCAAACCCTAACAAAGCCACCAATATTGTCCATGTCACCAATCTTTTCATCGTTCTATCTCCCCCCCGGCCATCCTTCCGATTACGACGTCTGTCCTGTTCAGAAGCGCATACACAGACATCCTCTGCATCAATCCGTTGGTTGGAAATCCTTTTCTGATGCTCTTGAGCGACGTCTCCTCCGTTGACGCCGACTACGCCACGCATCCCCGATGCCTGGGTTCCTCTGGCTCACAAATTTACGTTTGCCAGAGCGATTAGGGGCAGAAGTGGATCACAAAGCGAAGAGTGATATTCCTTTTCATCACCTCCACTATTCCATCACTTCCCCAAAGGTAGCAATAACGACGCCGGTGAAGCGAACATTGAGCCACAATGCCAGCGCCCTGCCTCCTCTATCCACTAAGTTTACCAGTTTGCCCTTTTTGTGTCAATGTCAAAATTTCTAATTTTGATATTTTTGCCAACTTTTTATTCTTCTCAATTCACCCAAAATAACGCTGTAGCTTGCTTATCAAGAGTGAATCCCATACAACATATTTTCCATTTTCACTATATTGCTCATATTACCTGCAAGGACCATTAATGTCAAGGGCAAAGTAGCTCGCGTTATCACATTTATTCCAGAGGATTAACGCCCTTCCGGCGTGATTTTGTCGGCCTGCACCGCCAAGCGTGATACCAGTGGTTTGACTATAGCCTAAAACTCTATGATACAATGAGATAGAACTCTGCAGGTGTGCGTCGAACGGATCAGTCCGGGATGAATCAGGGCCTCGTATCCCTGAGAAATGACAGTCCGGAGCCTCCAAAATGTTCCGTATTGCAGAAATGGCAGAAAGATTTTAGCGCTGGCTCCAGTTCGACGGACACCCATTTCTACCGCGTGTGCAAAGGAAAATTGGACCCTCTGACCCTCATTTGAGATGCTCATTCGCAAGCAGCCGGGCCGCGTTCTCCACGGCTTTTCGGACAGGTGCAGACAGACCCGGGTTGACGTGATCTGTTGCTGAGGCAACCTGACAAGCCATGACGAGGACCTGAACGCCGCATAGATCCCGCAACTCGCGCAAGAGATTCGAGGTTGGTATCTGGTGCATTGAAAAATCGTCGAGCTTTACCTGTGGGATACCGTCGATGTCCAGCCAAAACAGCTCGCCCGGCTCCCGCCCGAAGTCCACGGCGTCCAC
Source organism: uncultured Pirellulales bacterium (assembly GCA_964475805.1). Lineage (GTDB taxonomy): Bacteria > Planctomycetota > Phycisphaerae > Sedimentisphaerales > Anaerobacaceae > JAFGTG01. Next base: position 14,155 of record CAYZAH010000002.1, read on the forward strand.
GACAATGATCTTCGACGGTTTCTTCTCCGACAAAATCGTGTCGAAGAGGATTTGGCGAACGGACGTCCCGGCGTCGAACACACAGACGTCGTCAGGTATTGTGAAGCTCTCCCGAAGACGCTGGGTCACGGCCGGACCGAACCCGTCGTCTCCGATCAGAATATTGCCACATCCTAGGATGAGAATGGATTTGTCATGCCAATCGGGTTCCATCGGGTCTTGACCTGGCTGTGCTCGGTTAGGCGGATTTGGGAGCCTGATTGTCCGCGGCCACCGGCGACGAGCCGTATCGCCGGTTACGGATGGGTCGTCTTGTTCTCGCTCAGGAGTATGGAGACTTTGTGCCGCAACAACTCGAAATCAACCGGCTTTTCCAAAAAGTCCGCTACCGGCAGCCAATCGTCGTCGATATCCTTCGTGCTGAATCCGAGAGGGAACTTGGTATTGATGGCGGTGAGCATTAGGATCGGAACGTTCTTGAGCTTTTCGCTCTGACGCCGCATGAAACGAGCCAATTCAAATCCACCGGACTCATCTTCGGGAAACATCACGTCCAGGACGAGCAAATCCGGAATTCTTTTCTCCATGTTCGCAGTGGCGTCATCGGGACTCATCTCGGTCTCGACCTCATGCCCTTCTTTGCGCAGGACCGTAGCGGCCGTGCTGGCGAAATCTTCGTCGTCATCGACGATCAGAATATAAGCCATTCTACTTCTCCTTCACCCCCTCGTCCAAGTGGTCCTCAGCGGGGGGAAATCTGAGTTCAAACTTTGTGCCGGAGCCGACGCGGCTCTCAACGCGGATACGAATGTTATACATCTGAGCGACCTGTTTGACAATAGCCAAGCCGAGGCCGGATGATTCTTTGTTGTGGCGTACGGCTTCGTTAGTGCGATAGTGCTCCTCAAAAATGCGTGGGAGCTTGTCGCCCGGAATGCCGATCCCATGATCCGAAATGGCCACGACAGGCTCGCTATTCGGGCCGGGCCGGCACGAGATGAGGATCTCGCCGCCCCGCTGGGAATAGATCACGGCGTTGGACAGCAGGTTCATAAACAGCATCTTGAAGTGGTCTTCCGTGCCCGTCATGGCGACGGGGCGCATGTCCGCCTTGAATGTGACGCCGCGCTCCTGAGCGATCGGCTCGACCTGTGAGATGCACCACAGGAGCAAATCGGTCGAAACGATTCGAGTGCGGGGAAGAACCGCCTGGCTGGTTGAGTTGAGGTTGGCCAATTGCAGCATCTTTTGGATTTCCGCGGTCAACCGCCGACATCGAGACGAGATTCGCTGTACCACCTGTATGGCCTCGTCGGGCATTGGGCCACAATAGCCTTGTTCGAGCAATTGGGCGTTGGAATAGATCGCGGCAAATGGAGCCTTCAACTGGTGAGTTGTGGCGAGCATGTGCCGGGACCGCTCTTCCTGGGCGGCGATGAGCCGGCGGTTGGTCTGGGCAAGCTCGAAATCCCTCCGCCGGACCATCGACGACAACTGAGAGGCCAGATACCATACGACCAGCCATATACCGATGGCCAGCAGGAAATTGAATATCAGCACGGCTGGCTCCATGGCGGCATTCTCATCGGTGGGCAGACGCGCGAAAATGCTCGTTGGGGGCAATATCCTCAGGACGTACTCGGCGGTGCAGCCGACCGCAAACATGGCGATCGCCATGATCGTTACAATTAGACTGTTTTTTCGAGAGAAGAAAACACACGCCAGGACAATGTGGAACAGGTAGGCGAATGCAATGTTGGTCTCGAGGCCGCCGACGAAGTAGACCACCGCCGTGAGAATCACGAGGTCCGAAGTGATCTGGCTCCAGAGGTTGAACAAGACCGTGTGCAACGTTCTCTTAGCCCGCGCCCAGGACAGGAAGATCAGATTGGTGGCCGTTAGGATCACAGCCGTCACAAACGGCCATAATCCCGGCGCACGCATTCCAAGGCGGGCGATCAAGCCTGGGAAGAGGCCGAAGACACCAAAGGTGGCCAGGGTAATGATAACCATCCACCTGAATTGGCAAAACCACTGCACGTTTTGCACGAGCAGCGGTTCCGGCAGCGGACTTTCCGCGACCTTCGCCTCTGGATCGACGGGCTGGTCCTGGACCAGCGGCAACTCATAACTGGCCGTCTGAATGTCCTGGTTCAAAGCCATCGAAGGTGGCCTCTCGTCGAAATCGAATCGTCCAATTCATTCAATCATCCCTGCAAAAGCAGGTACGGGAATGACATATTGTGCCGGTTGGGGAGTTGGAGTCAATAAAGATTTCGGGGATGGCCCATTTGAATAGGCCATCCCCGATTCTCATTGAAGGCTACTGCCCGAAGCGTCCTTGCTTTCGGCGGAGCAACCTGTCAAATCACCAGTTCGCCAGGGTGTCGATAACTTCGCCGCGATGGTTGCGGATTTCAGCCTTCACCGCAATACTGCCGTCCAGCTTGTGCGTCGCACAGGACAGGCACGGGTCGTACGCCCTTATCGCCATCTCAAGCCGATTGAGGGTACCCTGGTCGTATTTGCCGTCCTTAATCAACGCTTTGGCCGTCTGCTTGACGGACATATTGATCGGCGCGTTGTTATGGGTCGTCCCAACGATAAGATTAACGTTGGTCACCAGTCCATTCTCATCGGTTTCGTAATCGTGGATGAGCGTGCCTCTGGGGGCTTCGACGCAACCGACGCCTCTGGCTGCTCGCGGCGTGACCGGTACTCTGGTCTCTGTGCTCGTGATTTCCGGATCGTTGAGCAGCTCGACCGCCTTTTCGGCGTTATAGAGCAATTCGATCAATCTGGCCCAGTTGTAGAGCAGACTGAGCTGGGCAGGTCGGCCGAACTTCTCGCGGAATTCCTCGAGCTCCGCCTGGGCTAACGGCGTGCTGATTCTGTCGCAAACGTTCATGCGCGCCAGCGAGTTCGTTCGGTAGATCCCCGACGGATTGTCGATATCCATGGAGAATTGACCCCATTTCTTAGCATACGGGAATTTCAGATAGGTCCAGGGTTCGATATGCTCGCTAATATAGTCCGTATATTGAGCGTATTCGAAATCTTCGTAGGTGCCGTCGGCTTTCATCAGTCGAGCCTTGCCGTCGTAGAGATCGAGCGTTCCGTCGTCGGTGACCGTGCCGAGGAAGCCCGTCTTGATCGCGCCGATCGTCTCGATGGCATCAAGATACTTGGCAAAAAGGTTCTCCTTGGAAAAGGCGATGGCAAACTTGGCGAATTCCAGCACCTCGTTTGCCATAGCGAGCACTTCCTGTCGTTCCGCTTCGGTCAGCGGCTTGCTGAACCCGCCGGGCACCGCCGTGACGGGATGGATGCTCTTTCCGGACAAGATATTGAGCATCTTGGAGCCGAGATGCCGATTGCGAACGACCTGCCTTCCTATTTCCGGGTTCGCCTGGGCGATGCCAATGACGTTCCGGACGGAATAATCGCTGTCCGGGCCCATGACGAAGTCCGCCCCGGCCAGGAAGAAGAAGTGCAGGATATGTTCCTCGGTATAGGCCACGGCGTTGCACAGCTCGCGGAGCTTTCTGCCGGCGCTGGGAGGCGTGACGCCGAAAACGGCGTCATTGGTCTTGGCGGAAGCCAGATGGTGAGACCAGGGGCAAACCCCGCAGATACTCGTGACGATCCGGGGAAGCTCCTCGACCGGCCGCCCGATGCAGAACTTCTCGAAGCCGCGAAGCTCCACGACGTTGACAAAGGTATCGGCCACGTTGCCGGCATCGTCAAGATTGATCGTAATCTTGGCGTGGCCTTCGATTCTCGTTACCGGAGCAATTGTAATGGTCTTCATGTGTCAGTCTCCTTGTTATCTCGGGCGGGCAGGCAGGGGCCTGAGCCGGTTCTGGGCACCAATGTACCTGTTCAGTAGCGCGCGTCGGTCCGGTACTTGTTTCGCATCCAGTCCGATTGACGAGATCGCGCTCATCATATCCACTAACGGATTGGCGCCCTTGCGAATCGGACCGAAGCATCCGCGGCACGGCATGTAGCCCTTGATGCAACGAGGACCCGTGACGCCGTCGCCGTTTCCTTCCTTGTGGCTGCAACCCGCCAATGTGACCGGTCCGAGGCATAAATACCCCTGCTCCATGAAACACCGGGTATTGTCCCACGCTTTGCCCTGCTCGAACTCCAGCGAGTCGAGGGTCCTTTTGATCTGGCCGCCGGAGGCCTTCTTTTCACGCTTGGTCGGGCACTCGTCACAGACACTTCGCTCTTCGAGCTTGAATTCCTTGCCTTCGAGAAGGCAGGTCAGTGCCTTAACGACGAGGTTGGGGTTGGTCGGGCAGCCGGGAATGTAGACATCCACCGGCACGACCTCGTCGATGCCGTACACGCGGTCCAGCAAAGGCGGGACGTTCTCGTTAGGCGTCTCGGCGGGTTCCGTCGTCTTCGAGTCCTTGTAGACCTTCTTGTACAACTCCTCGAGCGGGAACATATTGGCTAAGGCGGGAATTCCGCCAAAGCACGCACACGAACCCAAAGCGATAAGGGTTTTGCACTTTTTCCTCATCTCCTCGGTCACGTGCTTTTCTTTTTCGTTCCGCACGCCGCCGGAGATGATCCCCACGTCCGCCTCTGGAATCTCCATTTGCTCTTTTTCGCCAGTCTGGCCGAAATACTTGTGGTCCATCAACACGGGCATGTGGACGAAGTCGAGCTGGGGGAGGAGGTCCAGCAGAGGCTCCCCGATGTCCAGTATCGTGACTTCGCATCCTCCACAGATGTTGAGCCATTCTTCTGCTACTTTTACCGCCACAGTACTACCTCCTTTCTAAGAGATATCTTGTTAAAGGCATTGCCTACGTGGTAATTCATCTGCTGTCGCCGGTCGTCCCGGCTGGTTACGTCAGCACAACTTCCGTCGCGACCCGTCGCGTGTAGACGACGATCTTTCCGTCCTCGCTGCAACTCCGAACGTCGAAGCCCTTTTCGCGGTATTCCTTCTCTGCTGCCGCGGCCTTCTTCTTGTCCTCGTACTCCTGGCCATCCCACATGAATTTCTTGCCTTCAAACAATTGCGATTTGACCGCCATATTTCAAAACCTCGATTCTCGATACCAGATACTCGCGTATCCGCGATTCTCATACTCTGTATGGGCTCGGTCCCAATGCCCTAACCGCCTCGGTCATCTCCCGAATCACCTCCGCAAACCGGGGGCCTTCGGAGGCCGAGACCCATTCCAGCCTGAACCGCTCAGGCTCGATACCGAAGTCTTCGAGCATCAGCTCGATAGCCTCTCTTCTGTTCTCGGCCGCGACGTTGCCTTCGAGATAGTGACAGTCGCCGATGTGACAGCCGCAAATCAGGACGCCGTCGGCGCCTTTGGTCAAGGCGTCGATCACCAGATTCGGATGCACCATGCCCGAACACATCACCCGGACGACCCGCAGGTTCGGCGGGTATTGAATCCGGGAGACGCCGGCAAGGTCCGCCCCGGCGTAAGAGCACCAGTTGCAGCAGAAACCGATAATCAACGGTTCAAATTCTTCGTTTGCCATATTGAGCGAACTCCTAATTACCCTGCCAAGGCAGCTTCCACCATCGCACCTAACTGTTCGAGTCTGAACCCGCGGATGTATACGCCCTTCTTCGGGCACGTCGCCTGGCAGACCCCACAGCCTTTACACAAAGCGCCGTCTCTCTCGATGGTCTTCTTGATACTGCCCTGGTACATGTATTCAATGAGCGTCAATGCGTTGTATGGACACGGATCGATGCAATACGCACAGCCGTCGCAGTTATCGTCGATGATCTCCGATATCGTGGCCTCCAGCTCAATTTCATCCTTGGCCAGAAGCGTCGTGGCTCTGGCCGCGGCGGCTTCAGCCTGCGCGATGCTCTCTTCGACCGCTTTCGGGCTGTGAGCCAGCCCGCACATGAAGACGCCGTCGGTGGCAAAATCGACGGGACGCAACTTCATGTGGGCTTCGAGGAAGAACTTGTCTTGATTCAGCGGTATCTTGAAAAGCTTGCCAACGTTGTCGGCGCCTTCGTTGGGGACAATCGCGGCGGCGAGTACCACGAGGTCGCAGTCGATTTTCACGGGAGCGTTCAAGATGGGATCGACGCTGGAGACGCTCAAGCGCCCATTCTGAGCAGCAACCTCCGGTTTCTGATTTTCCTCGTAGCGAATGAAGCGCACTCCAAGGTCTCTCGCTCTTCGATAGTGTTCTTCCCGCATACCGTACGTTCTGACGTCGCGATAGAGCACGTAAACGTCGGTCTCGGGACGCATTTCCTTCAGGGCAATGCCGTTCTTGACCGCTTGTGAGCAACATATCCGGCTGCAATACGGCCTTTCCTCGTCTCTCGAACCGACGCATTGAATCATCACGACGGATTTGGCCTTCTCCAACTCCGGCTTGTTCTGAGCCATCCATTCGTCCAGGTTCCGTTGCGTGATGACGCGCGGGTCCTTGCCGTAAAGGTATTCGGTCGGCTCGTATTCGGCGGCGCCGGTTGCAACGATGGCCGCGCCGTGTGGGACTTTGGTCTCCGCGCCGTCGTGGTTGCGTATCGTGGATTTGAAGTTGCCGACGGAGCCTTCGACCGCGACGACTTCGCTGTCCAGATACACTTCTATGTTTGGATGGGCATTGACTTTGTCAATCGTCTCGGCCAGTTTCTGTTCGGTGTTTGCCCCGCTGAGCAGGCCATGTATGTGCCGGAAGTTCCCTCCCAGCTCCTTGTCTCTCTCGACCAGATGAGTTTTGAATCCTTGGTCAGCCAAATTCAGGGCCGCGGTCATGCCCGCCAGGCCCCCGCCGATCACGAGGGCACCGTGGTTGACCTTCAGGCTGCCCTTATACAAAGGCTCCAGCATTCGGGCCTTGGCCACCGCCATCCTGACCAAGTCTCTCGCTTTTTGAGTGGCCGCCTCGGGCTCGTGCATGTGCACCCACGTGCACTGGTCGCGGATATTCGCCATTTCGAAGAGATATTCGTTCAGCCCGGCCTGCCGGCACGTGTCACGGAAGAGGGGCTCGTGCGTCCTCGGGCTGCACGAGGCCACCACCACCCGGTTGAGATCGTGCTCTTTGATGAGCTCGGTGATCTTCTCCTGGGCGTCGGTGGAGCAGGTATAGAGATTGTCCTCGGCGTAGACAACGTTGGGCAGGGTCTTGGCGTAGTCGACGACGCTCGGCACGTCGGCGTAACCGCCGATGTTCCGACCGCAATGGCAGATGAACACGCCGACGCGAGGCTCCTGGCCGTCCACGGCCTTTTCCGGGGGATATTCCTTGTGAGTAATGAGCGTGCCTCGTTCGTCTTTGAGGAACGCCATGGCTTTACTCGCTCCAGCCGACGCCTCAGTAACCGTCTCGGGGATGTCCTTCGGCCCGGCGAACGGCCCGCAGACGTAGACGCCGGGTTTCGAGGTCTCAACCGGGGCAAAGCCCTCTGTTTGAGCAAAACCGTGGCAATTCAGGTCGATGCCGAACTTGGCCGCCAGCTCACGCACCTCGGCGGGAGGTCTCATCCCGGTCGAGAGCACGACCATGTTGAACTCTTCGGCGGTAATATCGCCGTCATCGTTCTGGTAGGTGATCTTCAGGTCATTCGTGGCGGCGATCTCCTTAATGGAGGAGGGATAACACCGAATGTATCGCACGCCAAGTTCCTTAGCCCGCTCGAAGTAGGCGTCGAATCCCTTGCCGTAAGCCCGCATGTCGATATAGAAGATCGTGCAATCAAGATCGGGCGAATGCTCCTTGGCGATGATTGCTTCTTTGGTCGCGTACATACAGCAAACCGAGGAGCAATAGTTCCTCTCGACTTCTCGCGAGCCGACGCACTGGATCCACGCGACGCGCTTCGGGTGTTTCTTATCGGAAGACCGAAGGATCTCGCCCAGATACGGGCCGCTGGCCGATAGGAGCCGCTCGAATTGCATACTCGAAAGCACGTTCGGATACCGGTCGTAACCAAGCTCTTTCTGGAGATCGGGTTTGAAATGCTCGTATCCCGGCGCCAGGACCACCGCGCCGACCTTCACCTCCTCGACCTCGTCCTGCTGCTCGTAATCAATCGCCTTGGCCTCGCAGAAGTCCTGACAGGCCATGCAGGCGTCCTTCAGGAAGTGCATACACGTATTGCGGTCGATCACGGCGACCTTGGGAATAGCCTGGGGGAACGGGATATAAATGGATGATCGTCTGACCAGACCCATATCGTACTCGGACAGGATGGGCCTCGGCTCGTTCGAGGTGGACCTGGACAAGTCTACCGTCTCCAGCGGACAGACGACCTTACAGGCGCCGCAAGCGATGCAAATGGGCGATTGCTTGTCATACGGGGCGGCGATCTTTCGGCTCGGGCCGCGATTGACGAAACTGATCGCGCCGACCCCCATTTTTTCCTGACATACCCGCGTGCACAGTCCGCAGAGGATGCAATCGTCGTTCTGTTTGGCAAAGCGCGGCTCACCCACCCCCATCTGCTCGGCCATCTCCTTGAGCTTTTCCGACTCCGGGCAGCGCGCCAGCAACAACTCCATCATGACCCGGCGGGTCTTCAACACCCTCTCGGTATCGGTCTTGACCACCAATCCTTCCTGCGCGGGATACACACAGGACGCCTCGACCCACGACCCTCGCTTTCCCACAATTTCGACCAGGCACAGCCGGCACGCCCCGTAGGGTAGAAGAGACTTGTGGTGGCAAAGTGTGGGAATATGGGCGCCAAGTTTCTCCGCGGCTTGAAGGACGGACGATCCGTCTTCAACCTCAACCTTTTTGTCGTTAATCGTCAGACTAATCATTTTGCATCTATCTCTCTTGTATCAAAACGATAAATTGAACCATTCTTCGTGTGTTCATACAGAAAGGCGATTTCAGGATGCCCCATAACAAGCGTGCATATGGTTTCTTGAATATCGCCCATCGGCTTGCGGTCCGGGTGGCTGTAGCAGAAAGTCGCCCTGACCGTCGTTCCTTGGCCGGGGCTGGAATGCAGCTCGATCTTGCCGTCCGTTTCCCTGGCGGCTTGGGCCAGCAAGGGCAACCCCAGGCCCACCCGGCGGGTCGTTCGGGTCGTGAAGAACGGATCGAGCGCTTTTTGAAGCGTCTGCTCATCCATCCCCTTGCCGTCATCTTTGATTTCAATAGTCAGCACGTCGTTTTCTGCGTCTTCGTTTATTCGGATTTCGATCCTTCCGGCGGAACTGGAGATCGAATTCTCCGCCACGTCCAGGATGTGCAACGACAGGTCTTCCATTTAAGCTCCAGCGAGGCTCCTTCCCATCTCGTTTCGCAAGGCCCTTCTGATTTCATTGACGGAAAGCTCTTCCAGCGCAAAGCACGTACAACTCGCTCCGATATCCACCAGGAAATGCGCATCCGAAAACGTCACGACGGGATAACCATACTGTTGTGTCATGGCCGACGGTCTGGATACCTCCACCGCATCGAGACGCAATCCCTCGGGGATGAAACCCAGTTGGCCGATCAGGCTGAATCGCTCGCGGTCCACGTGGGAGGCAATCGCCAATCCCGAACGCTCGTGGATCGCGTCGACGAGCTGATCGACGCTCAAGGTCGTGGCCCCGATCAGCAGTCGATGGTTCGCGCCCACCGGATTGTCCCACTCGTCGATGACCGTCTGAAGGCCGAACGAATCCTCGTAGTTCTCACCCGGCAGGTTCGCATATACCACCTCTTGCATTTGCATCAGAGCTTGCTCGTCCTCGAACAACGCCAAAACGTGAGCTTCCTCGGACGTCGTGATCTCCATGCCACCAATGACTGAAAGCCCCTCGCGCAAGCCGGCTTTCATCACGGCCGCCACGTTCTCTGCTGAATTGTGATCGCATATTCCGATCATATCCAAACCCATTTTCCCGGCCTGCCGGACGATGGCCGTCGCCTGCATCCGGTCATCGGCACAGGGAGAAAGGCAAGTATGCAAATGCAGATCGGCTCTTACCTTCCTCATTGTCCCATTCCGGTAATCCCGAGCCCATATAGCCTGCCGACCAGCTCAAACGTCGGCAACTCGGTCACCATAATTACAATGTTCTCCACCTCCGCTTTCTCGACGGTCTCCTGCTCCGGCTCTCGGCCGTTGACCAGGACGATCCCCGCGAGACCCTTCATGCTGGCTACCGCCGCGATGTTTTGATGGATCTGCAACGTGATCCAGAGGTCCCCTTCCTCCGTGTTGGCCAGGACGTCACTCAGCAGATCGCTGGCATATCCGCGGGTCACCTCGCGATCCAGGCTGTCTTTCGAGGACCTAACGCTCAAATTGAGTTTCTCAATCAGCTCTTTCAGTTTCACGGTAGACTCCATCTTCGATAGAGACGTAGATCTGTAAATGTGTCCCTTTGCCGACTTGCGATCTCAGTCCCATTTTGCTGGCGCATTTGCGTATATTCACGAGGCCCATCCCCGCTCCGAAGCCTAACTCTCGCACCCACTCGGGTGCGGTCGAATAGCCCGGCTGAAGGGCCTTCTCGACGTCCGGGATTCCGGGGCCCGAATCTTTGACTCTCACGAGAATCTGGTGCGGCTCGACGCGGGCGTAGATGTGCCCGCCATCCGTGTAGATAATCAGGTTCATCTCCGCTTCATACGTGGCGATAGCTACCCGCCGGACGACTTGCGGGTCCAGGCCCAGCCGCTGGAGCGTCGCCTTGAGCCGACTGGCTCCCTCGCCGGCCCGTTTGAAGTCATGGCCCGCGACGTTGTATTGGAAAAACAGTGAGACTTTGTCGGCCAGGATGTCTTCAAAGAAGTGTTTGATGCGATGGCGGTAGATTTCTTCTTCCTTGTAGCGGTCGATCTCCAGCTTCTTCAGCAGGGCTTCGACGATAGCCCCTTTTGTAATGATGCCCAGGAGCTTGTCGTTCTGGTGGTCGATCACGGCGAACCGGCCGAAACCGTACTTCTCGAACTTGTTGACCGCCTGGGTCAGCGGCTCGTCGGCATAAAGCGTCTGCACGTTTCGACTCATCTTCTCATGGATCGGGCAATCCGGCTCCCGACCCGCCAGCCACTTGAGAAAGTCTTCGATGCTGATAATGCCCACCAGCTTGTCGTTCTCCACGACGGGTGTGCCCGAGATGCGTTTCTCACGCAAGATCTCTCTCAGCCGGCTCATCGGCATCTCCGGGGGCACCGTGACAACGTTGGTCTTCATAACCTCACCAACGTTGATCTCGTAGATCAACTCCTGGACCTTGCTGATTTTGTTATCCAGTACCACGAGAACTCATTCCGTCTAAGATTATTTCTTATATTCGGAACAGCCCAACATTCCTTTTTTCCACAATCTCCCGCACGACTCGAACATCGGTACCTGCGTCGTCAGCAGGGGAATATTCTTGGATTCAGCCATTGCAATCGTAGCCGGGTCGGGTTTCTTGCCGCGAACGAAACAAATCGCAGTCACGTCAGCCATCTCCGCGGTGCGCACGACCTGGGGATTCGTCAAACCGGTTAGCAAAAGAGAATCCGGCTTGACGTATGACAGCACGTCGCTCATCAGGTCACAACCGCAAGCTATCTTGACCTCCTGATTCAGAAGGTTGCTGCCGACGAGAACTTCGGCTTCCAATATTTTCCTGACGTCTTCCAAAGTCATGCTACGCATACCGCCTCGAATTTACACACGTCGGCACAAACGCCGCACTTAATGCACTTGTCCTGATCGATCATGTGGGGATGTTTCACCTCGCCTGAAATCGCCTGCTGCGGGCACTTCTTACTGCACAGCCGGCAGCCGGTACATTTGTCTTTGTCTATCGTGAACGTGATCAGCGCCTTGCAGACCCCGGCCGGGCACCGCTTGTTCGTGACGTGTTCCACGAATTCTTCTCTGAAGTGCTGGATGGAGCTTAGCACCGGATTCGGAAGGCTCTGTCCCAATCCGCACAAGGAGGCTTCTTTGACGGCCTCACCCAATTCCTCGAGCAGCTCGACGTCGCCTTCTCTGCCCTCTCCCTGGCATATCCTATTCAAAATGTCGAGCAGAGCGTGCGAGCCTTCCCGGCACGCGGTGCATTTGCCGCAAGACTCGTCGTTGGTAAACGCGACGAAATATCTCGCGACGTCAACCATGCAGGCGCCTTCGTCCATCACAATCATGCCGCCGGAGCCCATCATGGAGCCCGCCTGGGCTAATTGTTCGTAGTCCACCGGCAAATCGAGCAGGCTGGCCGGGATGACACCGCCGGAAGGCCCTCCGGTCTGGACCGCCTTAAATTTCTTTCCCTTGGGAATCCCGCCGCCTATGTCGAAAACGATCTCCCGGAGCGTGATGCCCATCGGCACTTCGACCAGGCCGGCATTGTTGACATTCCCCGCTAAAGAAAAGACTTTCGTTCCTTTGCTCGTTTCGGTCCCGATCTGAGAAAACCACTTGGCGCCCAAGTTGATGATGACCGGAACGTTCGCCCAGGTCTCCACGTTGTTGATCACGACCGGCTTGTCCCATAGCGTGGTGCGCGGAGGTCTTTGCCTCGGCTCGGGCGGTTTGCCCTCGATGGAAGCGACCAAGGCGGTCGTCTCGCCACAAACGAAGGCGCCGGCGCCCTTGAAAATCTCAATGTCAAAATCGAAGCCGGAGCCAAGGATGTCCTCTCCCAACAGGCCGTACTCCCTGGCCTGTTCAATGGCCAATCCCATCCTCTTAACGGCCAACGGATATTCGATCCTCAAATAGATGTAGCCTTTGGATGCGCCGACGGCATACGCGCCGATGGTCATGCCTTCGATAATCGAGTGGGGATCGGCCTCGACAATGCTGCGGTCCATAAACGCTCCCGGGTCTCCTTCATCGGCGTTGCACACCATGTATTTGGGCGTCCTCGGGTCCTTTCTTCTGCTTTCCCATTTGCGTCCGGTGGGAAAGCCCGCCCCGCCTCGTCCGCGTAAGCCCGAATCGGTGATTTCTTTTATCACGTCCTCCGGCGTCTTCGACGTCAGAACCTTGGCAAGGGCCTTATAGCCGTCACGGGCAATGTATTCGTCGATCACATCGGGATTAATCATGCCCCGGTTTCGCATGGCGATGAGTCTCTGGTCCTTGAAGAAGGGAATCGCGTGCAATTCCGGAATGGGACTTTCCCCGCCCGGCGGAACGTACATCAGCTTCTTGACCGGCCGGCCCTTGAGAAAGTGCTCCTCGACGAGATGCGCAATATTGTCAGGCGTGAGATATTGATAGAAGACTCCGTCCGGTTTGACGACCATCAGAGGCCCCTGGGCGCAAAAGCCGTTGCACCCGGTCATGACGACCTCGACTTCGTCCTGGAGGCTGTGTTTGTCGATCTCCTGCTCGAGTAGTTCCTTTATCTTGAATGCTCCGTTCGAGACACAGCCGGTCCCGGCACACAGCATCACTTGTGTTCGAGTACCCTTCATTCGGCATCTCCTTTGGATTCAACAGGCTATCCGACGCGTTCGCTCCCGGTGGCCAGGGCGTATTCCTGGACGACTTTTCCCCCCATGATATGATCCGAGAAGACCTTTTTGGTCTTTTCCTCGTTCAGGTCCACGTACTTGACCGGCGTCTGCCCTTTGATCTCCACGGTAATCATCGGTTCGCGACTACAGAGTCCGGCGCAGCTCGAGGCGGTGAGGATCACGTCATGGGTCTGCGCCTGCTCGACAAGATCCATCAGCGTGCTCATTACTTTTCTCGAACCGGCGGCAATGCCACACGTTCCCATGTGCACCGTGATCTTCGCCCGGCACGAGCCTTCTCGAAGGAGCATGGTCCTCTTAATCTTGTCTCCTATCTTGTCGAGGTCCTCAGGCTTGATCTTTGCCATCGCGCTGTCTCCTTGTTAGGTGTACTTGCCCAACACATCCTGGGCCATCGTTTGATTGGCGTAGCCGTATATGTCGTCGTCCACGGTCATAACGGGCGACTGGCCGCAACATCCGACGCAGTTGACCGTCTCAAGACTGAATTGACCGTCTTCCGTCATGTCGCCGACCTCAACCTTCAACGCTCTCGCAAGCCCGTCCAGGATGCGCTGCGCGCCTTTGACGTAACAGGCGGTTCCCGTGCAGACGCGAATGACGTGCTTGCCCTTCGGCCTCAGGCTGAAGGCGTTGTAGAAGCTGGCGATCCTGAGAATGTGCTCGATGGGAATCTGCTTGATCTCCGCGATCCGGCACAGCGCTTCCGGAGGCAGCCAGTTGAACTCCTCATTAACGTCGTGCAGGATGGGGACGATGATCTCCGCGCCGCCTTCGTACCGGTTCAAAATATCGTCCACCTTTACCCTCATGCTCTCTTCGATCTGCACCGGCTCGCGTCCCGGCTGATCGAGATAGACGATGTTTCTGACGAGACAGTGGGCGACACATTCGCCGCAACCGGTGCATTTGTCCGGATCGACGTAACGTGCTTTCTTTCGGATGCGAACGTTAAAGTTCCCAGCCTCACCGTCAATCGATTCGACCTCGGAATAGGTTAGCTTCTCGATGTTCAGGTGCCGGCCGCAATCGACCATTCGCGGCGCCAACGTGCACATTGCACAATCGTTGGTGGGGAACGTCTTATCGAGCTGGGACATCACGCCGCCGATAGACGGATTTTTCTCGACAAGATAGACCTTGTACCCCGCCTCCGCCAGATCGAGCGAAGCCTGCATCCCTCCGACGCCCCCGCCGACTACTAAGACAGCGCCAACCTTTGGACTTGCTTTTTGGATCATTTGTTTTCCCTTTTTTATCTACGTCAACGGGGATCATTCCTGAGAAACGCCGGATAGCAATGCATCCGGGCTGGTGAAGTGTTTTTTCAATCCCAATTTCTCAGGCGATATTCCAAACGCCAACGCCATCAGTTGTGTAAAGTAGAAGATAGGAATGCCATACTGGGTTCCGTATTCCTGTTCGACCTCAGCCTGCCGCGTATCCAGATTCACGTGACACAGCGGGCAAGCGACGGCAATTGCGTTGGCCCCGATGGTCTTGGCCTCTTCAAGCAAGTCGTGGGTCAGCTTGAGCACGACCTCGGTCCGCGTCATCGCCAGCGCGCCGCCGCAACAGTCGGTCTTGTACGACCAGTCGAGCGTCTCAATCCCGACCGCGCGAAGCACGTTGTCCATCGCCATCGGGTACTCACATTCGTCGAATTGCATCACCTTCGACGGGCGGGTCAGAAGACAGCCGTAATAGCACACAACTTTTAAGTCGGGCAGTGACCTCGTGACCTTTCCCGTGAAATCTACGCCGTTGCCGAAGACTTCGAGAGGACTCAGCACGTTCATCGATTCGGGCAGTGGGGCGTCAATGGCCTCGCTGATCTGCGCGGCTATCTTAGGGTCTTCGTTGGCTTCGTGCAAAGCGGTTTTCAAGCGGGCAAAACAGGACGCACATGGCGCGACAATGTCGGTCAATCCCATTTTTCCCGCAAGATAAATATTCTGGTAGGGAAGCGCCAGTGACAACAACCTGGAGGTGCAGTGCGCTGGAGAGGTGCCGCAGCATATCCACCCTTTGATTTCCTCGATGTTGATGCCAAGCTTCTCGCAAACGGCTCGGAACGATGCGTCGTACTCGGAACCGGTGGAGTGAAGCGAGCAACCCGGATAATAGGCATACTTCGTCATTGTCTAATGACCTCCCATAAGAAGTGCCTAAAGTTAAAAGTGACTAAAGTGCCTAAAGTTAGAATCGGCGCCGTCCACTTTAGTCAATTCAACTCACTTTAGTGCACTTTAGTCACTTCCCTTCGTTTTCCTTCTCTATCCGTTTGACACGCTGGAAAATCTTCCACGTGGTCAATGCCCCGGTGAAGCTGGGCATGATCTTGAGCTTGCCCTTCTGGAACATCTTCATTCCCATACCCATGTCTTTGAAGAAATCGAACGTTCGCATCTTGAGCCCTACGATCATGCCGACTTCGTACATTCGCCCGCACTTTTTGATATTCGCCAGCGCCGCTTTGTAGAAAGACGCCACGTCGGGAACGGTGGGTTTGATCCCCTTGCGCAGGGCCGTGATCTTGACGGCGTCCATCACCTTGGCAACGTCCACCTCCTGCGGGCATCGGGTCGTGCACGTCTCGCACGAAGCACACAGCCACATCGTCTTGCTATTGAAGACGAGATCGTCCATCCCGAGGCGTATCGCGTGGATCAGTTGGGCGGGTTTGTAGTCCATCGCATAAGAGAGGGGACAACCCGCCGAACATTTTCGACATTGATAACAGAGGTTTACGTTCTGGCCGCTTTCGCGCAGGACTGCTTCGGCGAGCGGCGAGTTCGACGTGACGGTCTGAGTGGTTGCGGTCATGCTCTTGCCTTCCTAATGCGGCTTGCCCTTCGACTTCGCCCAGGCCTTCGGCTGTATCAGGACAAGCTTGCTCCCATGACAATAAACAGTCCGTTCAGGCTGAAATCGTCTTCTTCCCCTGAGCGGAGTCGTCCGACCACCATGAGTGCCCCACGATAGCTTGGTACTATTCTCCCAATCACAATGGGGTCGCCCTCCCCAGCTATAATGGGGCCGTCTTCCCAATCATGGAGGGAATATTTTCCCATATCTAAAAAACAAAGCAAGAGGAAATTCACCCTCTCTCCAAAAAAAGCCCCGTGACTTCTCCTCCACGAGAGTGGTTTTTCGCAAATGAAAGACTACTAATTTCCTCGGCATTGTGACTTTGCCCCAGCTCGTGACAACTGAAAGGAATGCTGATCTTGAGCCTCCCCACACTGTTCGCGGCGGGCTTCCAGCGATCAGAGAATGAAATGTCGCTATGTATTTTTGCGGCTGCTGAAGAAGCTGCTGTAACCGCCAGTGTCGGCGTCCTTCTCGCTATCGTCTGCCAAGAGCGCCGCATAATTTGCGACTACTTTCTTATAGGCCCCGGCGTGCTCAGCGATGATATCAGGCTCGTAGTGCTTGAACCACGGGATTTCAAAGACGCATCGAGTAATGCCTTCTGCGACAGGCAGCTTCTGCGTTGATCGCTGATCTAAATCGGAAATTGGAAATCGGAAATTGTAAATCCTGTTGTCCTGCTTTGTGAACAACGGATGCAAATGTAGCGGCTTGTTGCAGCCGGGATTGCAGATCGAGCCTTCGGCGCGAATCGCCTCTGCAAAACGCGATAGCGAAAGTCCTCCCAGCTCCTCGGAAATGTAACGAAAATGCGGATAGTACCAGCCGCCCTTGGTGGTATTCGTACCTTTGGGTGGTCGGATCGGCCTGATGCCGGGCGTTCCCTCCAACAAGTCGCAGAACGTGTTCATCGCCCTATCAATTTCCGCCATTTGTTTCGGGTAGAGTTCCAACTGGACCAGGCCGAAGGCCGAGCTGAGCTGGTGCATGCGATGCTTGACGCCCCCGGCCGGCAATCCGGCGAAGGACTTGAGTTCAGGTAACGTGATCTCGTCATGACGGATGTAATGCCCGAACAAGATAGCGCGCTCGTAGATCTCGCGGTCGTCGGTGAACATGATCCCCGCCTCGCCGACGGCCAGGGCCTTGCCGGTCATCAGCGAGAACGCCGCCGCCTCGCCGAAGGTGCCGACCTCTTTGCCCTTGTATAGGGCGCCGTGAGCGTGAGAGGCGTCTTCGAGCACCTTGAGATTGTGCTTGACGGCGATCTTCATAATCGTGTCCATATCAGCCGGCATGCTCGCGTAATGCACGACGACGATGGCCTTGGTTCGCGGCGTGATACGATGCTCGATATCCCCGGGG
>CAYZAH010000003.1:0-29329 GCA_964475805.1 uncultured Pirellulales bacterium
GGACGGCGATAGCCAATGATATACTGCACGCCAAGAGTATGTCCAGCAACGGCGTGGGTAGACGGATCAGAAGAGTCGCAAGAACAGTGACCAAACCGACCACCATCGCTATGTTGCAGTATGGCGTCAAAGGTGCTCCGAGGGCTCTCGATCCCGATGGTCCCGATGAAGTTGATTTCACGTGTTCTGTCATTTCGATGTTTTCTTGGCAATGGACTCATGAACGGATCGCACGTCTATCCGACGAGGGCGACCCATCATGTCTTTTTCATTCATTTCGGAGTTGCTGGACTAAGAATCTGCTTGATCTTGACGGCAAACCGACCGTCCACAACCACGACACTTCCCGTGGCAAACTTCGTATCTCTCAGATACAACTCGACAGGCTCCTCGACGGACTTATCGAGTTTCAATACCGAGCCGTGCCCGAGCCGCAGAAAGCGTTGTACCGGTATTTCAGTGTGACCAACGGTCACAGTGACGGGAACCTTCATGTCCAGCAGAATATCGATACTTCCGCCGGGACCTGAGACTTCCGTCTCTACGGCTTCAGAAAACTCAACGGACTGTGCCTGCGTCTTGGCACCGGTCGGTTCCTTCTGGTCCGCCGATGCCTGTGAGGCCGCCGGATCGGATACCGCATCTTCGTTATCTACTTCGGCGTTGCCGGACTGAGAGGGATCTATCTGTTCATCCAGTTGTTCCTGCACGGCTTGACCTTCTTCTGACATCCTTATGTTTCCTTCGAGTTGCAGATATTCGGTTCGATATTTTAAGATGTATCTTTTAGCGCCGCCGACGCGACCGCGACGGCATAGTTACCGCCCGACTTCACCGGCCAGCCATGATAGACCGTTCGACCGTCTATAATGATATCCATGGGCTGATCGACTTTCTTATCCAGCAATACTACGTCATTGACTTGGAGCGCCACAATTTCTCTGAAAGCCAAGACCGTTGAGACCAGTTGAACTGTGACGGTAACGGGCATCTTCTGCAAATGATCGAGAACCACCTTCGAGGTCTCGGCGGCGGAAGACTTCTGAGGAGCCTGCGCCGCCTTACCTACAACAGAATTGAGTTCTTCACAAACAATCAGGAAGTAGACGCCCGAATCTTCCGCCGAACCGGTTCTCTTCACGTCGAACGAGATTCTGCAAAGCTCTTCTGTATCGTGCGTCTCAAGGGGCCATCGGTCTCTAAGAAGGCATCCTCCAGGGTGCAAATCGACAGCGACGTCAAGAGTGGAAAACACCTCCACCAACGTGGAGACCAAGTCGAATAGAAGGGACTCTTCCAGTTGTGACAACGCTTTGTTCGATCCTTCTTCGGATTCGCAGTCGCCGAGCAGTTGTTTTGCCCACACCGCCGCCGTTTCCTCCGGTATCCCAATGAATCCACATACGTGCTCCGAGTCGGAGCCGAAGGGCAGGTAGTAATCCTTGGATTCGCCGTTCGACCCTTGGGCATGAACCTCGCCCGCGAAGTAAAAATCGGTCGAAGCAATGGTTACGTCGAATTTAGTGCGGCAGAAACCGTAGAATTTTTCGGCCAGCGCCTCGGCCAGTCTTCGTGTGAAATCATCAAGTTTGTCAAGCTGCGGACGGCTAAAGCAGTGAGGCTGGTGCCAATCATATGCCGGAGCCTCTTCTTGGACCACATCCTTATCCGGCTTAGAGCCGATAGCGGTCAGGAGTTGTTGTATCCGCTCGCTGCTCAAATTGTGGGTGGCCGTGGCGCTCATTGCACGGGACACTCCTTGATCAAAACTCGCTTTATTTGTGGTTTAGAGTGGGGAAAGAGTTTTTCATTGAAGGCGTCACACACGTGGGATTGAATGCTCATGAGGTTTTTGTCGCCTCGGATATCTTCCAGGCCCAAGCTTGATAGATAGACCGTCAACCAGTTGATGAGGACAGGTTTCTTCTCGTCAAAAAAAGCTGTGCCCTCCTTCTTGTCCAGTCCGGAACTCACCTCGAGTATAAAAGTTGCGCGAACGTACCGCGTGACTCCCGGCTCATTAAGATTCGCGACAACGGGATCCAAATCGTAATACCATACTTTCTGAGAATCGCCTGTCATAGAATTCGATGATTCAGACTCAGGATCCTGAACTTGGGATTCGACGTTCGACTCATGAGCACCGGATGACGGCCCGCGCGAGCCGGCAAGCAATCGTCCCAGCCCAAGGCCCGCCCCAGCGCAAACCAGGATGATAGCAACCATGAGTATCCACAGCAGGTATCGACTGACAAACGATTTGCGGATCGGTTCAGTCTGTGAGGTTGGTTGATCGTTCTGTTCTTCCTTCTGATCCGTATCTGCCATTTTTATCCTCAACTATCACTTCATAAGGACGTCATAGCTATGCCGATTGCAGACAACCCTCCCGCCGGTAGCGGTGTATCCTGTCTCGCAACGTTCTATCGCTAATCCCAAGGACCTTCGCGGCCTTTGCCTGGTTGCCGCCCGTCTGGCGAAGCGTATCGAGGATAGCTCGTTGTTCGATCTGCTCAAGTGGCACACCTCCCAGTCCAGAGTCTGGGAATTGGGTCTCAGAACTCGACATTCGAGCGACGAGCGATGAGTCCTGAGCGACGGCCAACGGCTGCAGCTCATCGAAAAGCCAAGAAGCGTCAGCCAGTGACAAGGTTTGACCGACTCCGAGGATCAGCGACGTTCGCACGACGTTGCGAAGCTGCCGAATGTTGCCGGGCCAATGATAGTTCGCAAAGATATCCATCATCGCGGGGTCGAGCTTCGTAATGCGACGATTCACTTCTCTCGCATAGAGATTGATGAAATACCACACAAGGTCCGGCAAATCGTCTCTGCGCTCTCTCAGAGGACAGACGGTCAGCCTCGCCCCGCTCAATCGATAATAGAGATCGTGACGAAATCTGCCCTGCTGAATCTCGTGCAGCAAATTTTTGTTGGTCGTACTTATGACGCGAACGTTGACTTTCACGCTCTCGCTTCCGCCAACACGCTCAAAATCCTGTTGTTCGAGCACACGCAGGAGTTTGGCCTGAAAGCTGATGGGTGTCTCGGCAATCTCATCCAGCAGTAACGTTCCACCGTGCGCCATCTCAAACCGGCCCTTACGTTGGACGTACGCGCCGGTAAAGGCCCCCTTCTCGTGACCAAACAACTCGCTTTCAAGCAGCGAATCGCTCAACGCCGCACAATTGATCCTAACGTAAGGCCGTTGGGCTCTCTTACTCTCTCGATAGATCAGGTAAGCCATCAACTCCTTGCCCGTCCCGCTCTCACCGGTGATGAGAACGGGCGCTGAAGTCGGGGCAATCCTCTTCGCTAAGTCGACGGCCTGAACAAGGCCCGAGCTACGTCCTATAATTTTATAAAGGCAATGCGTATCCTCGTGGGCCGAAGCAACCGTTGAAACGTTGTGGTTGGGCAGAAATGTATCCAGCAGCGTTTCTACCTTTTCGGGTTCCGGCGGTTTAATCAGAAAATCGCAACAACCTTGCTGAATAGCTCTAATGGTTGTCTCGACGATGCTTTGGTGGCCTTGCGAGCTGAGCGGATCGGCCTGAGTCATCATTACCACAGGCAATTCCGGCCAATTAGCCTTGAGAGAAGATAGTAGCTCAAAACCATCATGTTCCCGACCGAACGGACGTTTTCGTGGATTGATCACGTCGCTTGTGAATAGAAGATCGCAACGGCCTTTTTCGACAAAGGCAAGCGCGTTTTCCTTGTCGCCAACCAGGTGCCCGCGGATGCCCTTGCGGGCCAGAATTTTAAGTATCAGTTCAGCCAGACCAGGATCATTGTCCGCAATCAACACGTTCGCAATATCTTCTCGCTTATCCATGCTTGTCTTACCTACGTCAGTTCGGCTGATCATCGACACGTTGTGATTCGGCGATCAGCTCGCGTGGTCGTTCTTTGAGACGCCACGCGATCAGCTCAATCTGGGCCTTGACCGGATCCGCCCACACGGATTGGGGCTGTTCTACAAGTAGCTGTCTATACACTTGGGCTGCGGCAGCCGGATCGTCATTCCGCAAACAGTTACCCATTTGAAATAGAATCCAGGCTCTATTTTGTGATGCACCAACGTCGTTTGCGTCGGCCCGCGTCAATGCCTCCTGGTAGAACGGCGCGGCGTCCCTCGGATTGCCGCTGGCGTAGAGAATCTCTGCCAGCTCAAGAGGGTCGCGAAGCTTATCAGGCTGCTGCAAAAGATCTTTGAGTATTTTCAGCGTCTTAGTCGTCACTTGTTCATAAGGGCGTCTTGTTTCGATTTGGTCCACCATCTCGAGCTGTGAATCTGGCTGGGGTGGTTGAGCGGTCGGTGAGGATTGCTCTGGCTCAGCCGATGAAACGGTCTTACGTGGACTGGCACCATTGACAGCCTGTTCCTCCGACTCGAACCGGATGGATTGAACTTGTTCGATCATTCGCTTGAGTCTATCTTTACTCCCCTCATCTTCCTTGCCTTTGAGCGGGCTTATCTCAGCCCGCAACAACTCCAAGCGTTGCGAGTTCTGGGACTCGGCACTTGAGGCCGGATCTATAAGCGTCGATTGACCCAATGCTTGATCACCTTCACCAGCGATTGTAGAAGCCACACCGGTCACAAACGTCAAAAAAAGCCACACCGCAAATGTGAGTTCAAAACTCGGCACTCGTCGTACGTGGATCGAGTTCCGATATCCAGGTCCCGAATCGCGAGTTCCGTCGAGATTTTTCATTCTTGTTTCCATTGGCCTAATAGAGCCAACGCCGCCTTGTTATAATCCTTCTGTTCTTCATAGGCCGCAGCCAGAGTTCTGAGGGCATCGTGCGCCGTCTCGGGAGGCAAGTCCGAATCCAGAAGATTCAAACAGACAGATACGGCTTGTCCATCCTGATCGAGTTTCACGCAGACATCAGACAACGCCAGCGCCACCTCGTGCGCTAAAGGCCCGGGCTCGACCACACCGAGGATATCACTCAAGCTTCTGCGCGCACGTTCCAGGTTGCCTTTGGCAATGTTACAGAGGGCCAGCTCGAAGGATATTTTGGCGCTCAACTGCGTATCGGAAACGTATCCGACTCTGTCTTGAAGGGAAATCATCGCCGCATCAACCAGTCCCAATAGCCGAAGAATCTTGCTCTTAAGCAAAAGTATTTCGACGGATTGTTCTTCCGACAACGTGACCGAACGCAGATACTCCAAAGCGTTAAGAGCTTTGACAAAGTGTTCTTGCTCTATGTGACCGCGTACCAGTGCCTTGACGGCCTCCACGTATTGTTCTCTCGGACTCTCTCTAACCAGGACATGGTGAAATGCATCGCACGCCTGTTGATACTTTCCTAATGCCAGATTCGTTTGGCCCAGCAGAAAATAGGCCGAATACAAGGTGCTCCCCTGCCCGATTCCAGCCAGACCGATGTATCGTGTCAGCCATTTGGCTGCGTCCTCGTATGCCTTTGTCTCGTAGAGACACTTGGCCGCTCGGAAGGCTGAGAGCGCCGTTGACTCTAGCGAGAACCCCAAATTGTGGATTATTTGATATAATCGCGCAGCTTCCGCGTAGAGGCCTGCCTTCATCGTGGCGTCGGCAAGATGCCAATAAGCCTGTTCCGAAATCTCGGTCTCAGGATACCGCTCGATAAGCTGTTTCAAGTCCTCCCTCGCCCCGTAATAGTCGCGTAGAGTGGATTTCACGTTGCCCGATCCCAACAGGGCATAGGGCGCCAACGTCGTTTGAGAAAAACGATTGGCCACTAATTTGTATTCCGCCAATGCTTCCGCCGGCTGTCCAAGCCGAGATTGCAGGAGGCCCATTACAAAATGGGCATTGCCAAGTCGCTTATCGTTGTAGAACGTCAGAATGAAAGTCTGCCACAGTGAAATCGCCTGCTGACCGATCAGAGACAGGTAGTCATCTAGAGACGAATATTCCGTTGGATCGTAGATGGTCACGCTAAGGCGCTTTGGATCGTCTCCCACACAGGCGAGCAAACCGGCACATCCCACGGCGGTCAGGACAACTTGGCGTGACGTCGCGGCGGGAAGACATAGAGTAACAGTTCTCTGTCGCCCAGCCTCCTGGACCGAATTCGGTTCCGACGTTTCTTTGAGCGCCCAATGAACGTCAATATCCGCGATAGCGGCGAACTTGCCGATCAGTTCCTCCAGAGGCGCCCCATAAGAGATCACGGACCACCGAGGCAGATCACTTGGATAGTCGACTCTTCGGATCAGAGGATCGAGTAATGCCTCACTCATCCGGTCAGAACCCGAACTCAGGAATCTTCGCAGCTCGACTCCGTCAAATGCGTCAAACGGACGGTCAGACGCATTGACTCCGCCCCACAAATCACGAGGAAGATTTGCGTCCACGTTACTCAGGAAAAGAACACGACGACTGAGACATTCAGCCACTAAAAAGTGACAATCAGACTCGAACGACGATGCCCAGTTATTATCGAAGCCGACGGCCCGGATGAGTGCCAACGCATTATATGCCCTGGTTCCGGCGGTCAGAAATCGTTTTCTTTGCATCTCAAGCAGGCTGAGATGGTAGTTCGCCATGACCCTTACGGCAAGTGAGTCGCTTTGACAAACCGATGCCAGCATGCGAGCCGCCTGCGCCCAATCCTCAGCTTGCTTCGCGCATAGAGCCATTTCCAACTTGAGGTAATCCCTAAGCAAATGATCGCTGGCCGGCAAAGCCGGCAGAAGTTGTTCATACGTCGAATACGCCCTTCGGTAATGGCCCTGCCCGTAGAACTTGCGAGCAGCGTCTATTGAGCGCGGTTGCGCTGGAAATACCGCGAGCATCAGTTCTTCAGTTTGCTCTGTCTCCGGTTTCGGAGGATCAGCGACCGCCGGCTGAACAGCAGGCGGCGGCACAACTGTCTCCTCTGGTTCGGTGTGGAGGGCAGAAGCACCGTCGACCGACTTTACTGGAGGTCTCAATAGTGCGTATATAAGCATCGATGCAACAATAGCAATACTGATAATAAGAGCTTTCTGAATCGATGAAAACCGTGTATGAAGAATGAACCATCGAGACCGCCGACGTGTGGAGCTATAGCCCGCGGTGGTATTCCGGTTCAATTTCACAGACGGGTAATTCGTCAAGCCTTCCTTATTCAAGTTGGAATTGCCGAACGGATCGGAAACCTTTGGGCCAATGGGTATCTCATACTCCAGTGGGGCGCTCGGATTGGCCTGCGCACTGTGATGCGCCTGGTGCGAGAACAACTCCCGCTCCGATCTCGACTCGGAGCCACTGCCATCGAGAGCATTTCTATCTTCATCTGGCGTCATGAATCTCAACTTCGTCCGTTAAACAGCCGGATAACTCGTCGCCGATCTAAGAATATAAGGACGTACTTCTAAACATTCAGAGAAACGACAGCAATACTCGTGCCAGAACCGGATACTCGCAATGTGGTAGTCGTTAGGCGCTGGTCGGTATGAGGAAGTGTCAGGATTCTATACGAACCGATAGATTTTCTGACAGAAATGTTGAGGGGAAAGAACCTTGTCAACAAGCGGAGAAGGACACAGGTGGGACAGAGCTCTGGCCTCGGTCATGGTCTACGAGATCATCCGCCGCACTGGGACTCTTTGCGATTTTGTACTGCTTGACCTTGGCATACAGTGTAGCCCGGGTGATACCCAACAAAGCCGCGGCACGTGTCTTCTGCCAGCCGGTTTCCTGCAATGCGCGGAAGATGAGCTCACGCTCGGCTTTGGCTAATGAGAAACCCTTGATAAGACCGCTCGTCGGATCGTCAGATACTTGGGCACACTCGGTCGAGTTGATAACAATGGAATTCAGCCCGATTTGATTCGTCGTTTCCAGGAGGATTGCCCTTTCGATGACGTTGCGCAGCTCTCGCACGTTGCCGGGCCAGTCGTGCCTTTCTAAGGCTTCAACGGCTAACCGGGTCAGGGATAACGCTACGTCGCGTTTCTCAGGACAGATCTTCGAGGTTTCAAGAAAATGCTCGGCCAAGAGTCTGATATCATCTCTTCGTTTCGGTGAGCGCAATGGGTCGAGAACAATAGGGCTGACGTCCAGGCGGTAATAAAGGTCCCGACGAAATCGATTGGCTTGGACTTCACTGAGAAGGTTGCGGTTGCTTGATGCGATGATCGTCGCGTTGCACGAGACGTTCCGGACGCCTCCAACCTTGCGAAAACATCTTTCCTGTAATACGCGGAGGAGCTTGGCCTGCAAGTCCATAGGCATCTCGGAAATCTCGTCCAGCAGCAGCGTCCCGGCGCCAGCTACTTCAAGTAGCCCCGTCTTGTCGCGGTCGGCCCCCGTGAAAGCACCTTTGACGTGACCAAAGAGTTCGCTCTCCAGGAGAGACGCCGTCAAGGCAGCGCAGTTGACAGCGACGAAAGGTTCGTTCGGATGCCTCAGTGTATGTATGGCCTCTGCCGCCAGCTCTTTGCCCGTACCCGTTTCTCCAACAATCAAAATCGGATTGCATTGGCTTCGGGCTACGAGCCGGATCATTTTGAGTTGATTAAGAATGGCCCGACTTTTGCCAACCATAGACACGGCGCGAGACAGTTCGTCAACAAAGAAGCGGTTGATGTCACGCGTACAATCCGTTGGTGAGCCGCGATTAACACTAGTAGAGTCCGATCTCGCACCTCCCCACTCTATATCCTTCATGATCTGTGCCAAACGAGCACAGTCTTTCTTTCCTTCTACGAAGTAATACCCCTCGACCCGCGAAAACTCCTCGGCCAAACGATGACTACTACCATTGCTCCCGACTACCACGATAGGTACGGTGGCTCGACTGTTATCGGCCTTTCTCAAGAATTCACGGATGCCTGTTGGATTGGAACGATAGTCGCAGAGAATCAAACTCGCGTTTACCCTCTGGGCCATTTGCAGAGCATCGGATGGATCCTCAGCGCCAAAGACTTCATGGGCGTGCTCCTGGGCAAGCTGCTGAACGTCCAAGTCTCTTGTTACCGTGACAACTCTATGTAAACTAACTTCTCCCAAAGCAACGAGCCCCATCCTTGAGATTTCGCGGTCTCTCTTCTATGACTGCTCTAATAACGGTGTTCGAGGTTTTTCTTTGGCAACACATTCAAAGCCATAATCGACACACAATCGCACACAACTTTAACTTTTTTTATTGGACCGGCCAATAATGTCACTCGCTCCATAACGCTCTCGCATATGGGTAATGATAGGCCCTGCTTTATTCGGACGTCCAATGATTATGCATTACAGAGATGACCCCAAATGATACGGAATAAGCAAACCAGGATCGTTGTTGAACGATAGTTTTTATTGGACGTGGCGAATGAACCCGGTGAGATACAATGAAAATGAGTGAGTCCCCGATGCAACGATTGCATCAGCTACGGAAAAAACTTCCGGCGTCCAGAAAAATACGTCACTCGGCTAGACGACTGTAGCGGACATCTCTTGATTCACTCTTTTTTTCCAGTCCTGCTAACATCCGCCATGAAGAAGGGTTGCGTGCCAAAAGGCCGATAACGATTTTCTCTTGGCATGACGGTTGCTCCCCTCTCGGAGTCGTACGTCGAGTCGCCATGGGACGTAGGCCAAAAGCGTCGGGACTTGAACGAAAATCTGGTTCTGTGATTATCGAAGAAGAAAGCGTGGGGTAATTATGAGTGAATCGGCAGCCATAAGCTCGGTCAGCAGCGCTCAAATGGACTATATGAAACTTTTAGTCACCGAACTGCAAAATCAGAATCCACTGGAACCAATGGACAACAACGAAATGGCTTCCCAGTTGGCTCAGTTTTCACAACTCGAACAACTCGAGTCCATGAACTCGAATTTCGCGAGTGTTCTCGTCAACGAGCAACGTGCGTACGCCAGCTCACTCATAGGTAAAGAGATATCATTCGAAATGCAAGATGAGAACGGCGCCAGCGAGATTACAAGCGGCAACGTCCAGGAAGTCTACAATGATGTTGACGGAGAGATAATGCTATCCGTAGGGGATCATGCGGTTGGCATCAACGATATATTGGCGGTCAAAGACTAATTCCGAATTTTCATGTCGAGTATCAAGTAAGGAGAAACTGAAATGACTTTTGCATTGTCGGCTGGAGTTAGCGGGTTACAAGCTCACCAGAAGATGCTTGACGTCGCCGGTAATAACTTGGCTAACATGAACACGACGGCGTTCAAAACGAGCAACGTGACCTTTTCAGAACTACTGAGTGAAACGATCGACAAAGGATCGTCACCCACGTCCGACATCGGCGGGACGAACCCTCAACAAATAGGCAGCGGCGTCGGAATAGCCGGCATATATCGTAATATGGCTCAGGGTAATATCATCAGTACCTCCAACCCTCTGGATCTCGCCATCGAAGGGGAAGGGTATTTCGTGTTGAGCGACCGCGAACAGAACGTCTACACCCGTGCGGGAGCATTTGCCATCGATGCTGACTCATATATAGTCGACCCCGCGACGGGCTACCGCGTTCAACGCTCCGGATCAGTAGGTGAAATCGACGGCTTTCAAATCCCTGGTAACGGCGATATACGGATCCCTTACGACGTTGGGATACCGGCAAAAGCCACCTCTGCAATCACCGTCTCTGGCAATTTGAGCGCCGATGCCCAGCCTACTACTACACAGGCACAAGTGATGAACTCCGACATAGGATTTACCACCAACAATGGTACGATGGCCGCGGAAACGACCGAAATTGGTCAGCTCGATCAGTTTACCGGAACACTCGCGTCGGGCACCATAACGATCAGCGGCTATGACAAGGACGGCACGGCGTTCGATAGCGGCCTGACCTTTGCCGTAGATGGAACGACTACGCTCGGGGACCTTATCGATCACTTGAACACCAACGTCTTGGACGGCTCAACGGCCTCTCTGGTCGATGGCCGAATCCGCATAACTGACGACACCAGCGGCTACAGCAAGAGCGACATGGCCCTGTCTTACTCCGGCGACGGTTCTCTGACAATGCCGGGTTATTTTGAGATATCCACCGTGGGCGGAGACGAATACAAGAACGTCAATATTACCGTCTACGATTCTCAGGGCGGAGAACACGTTCTTTCCGGAGCATTCGTCCGAACGGATACTCCCAATACATGGGACATGGTACTGACCTCTGTTACCGGCGACATCAGTCAAATCGAGATGGCGGATCGGCGTATCGAAGGGATAACCTTCAGTGCCAATAACGGTTCCTTCAACGGCCTGACCGGCTCGGATTCGTCGGAGTTCGTAATATCTTTTGCGCACGACAGTTCCACCTCACAAACGATCCAATTGAACATCGGGACGGTAGGGAAGCTCGACGGCTTAACACAATTTGCCGGA
Source organism: uncultured Pirellulales bacterium (assembly GCA_964475805.1). Taxonomy (GTDB): domain Bacteria; phylum Planctomycetota; class Phycisphaerae; order Sedimentisphaerales; family Anaerobacaceae; genus JAFGTG01. The sequence goes on from CAYZAH010000003.1 coordinate 11,332, forward strand.
ACATCCACCGCCGTCGCAAGAGACCAGGATGGCTATGCAGCGGGCAGTCTTTCCAGCGTCTCAGTCGATGACGAAGGTTGCGTCATCGGTACCTTCTCCAACGGCGTCAAAAAGAACATCGCCACGGTACAATTGGCGCTATTCCAGAATCCCGCGGGTCTCGAAGGCATAGGTAGCGGATACTATATTCCTTCCGCCAACTCGGGGCAAGCCATCGCTACAGAGGCCATGACCGGCAGCGCGGGTTCCATTCACGGTGGGGCACTGGAAAAATCCAATGCGGACGTGGCCACCGAATTCGTCAATATGATCCAGGCACAGAACGGCTATCAGGCCAACGCAAGGATGATTACCGCGGCCAATGACATCCTGCGTGAGCTGGCCAATCTAATCAGATAAGTTTTGCGATTGCCGATTTGAATCAGCAATCAAAAATCGTAGATCTCCCGTTATGACTGCAACAATGAACATAATATCTGCAACGTTGACGCCGCTCCAGAGGTGGCACGCCGCCCGTCAGTCCGGCGGCAGCATTATCACCCAACGTTGGCTCATTGTGGCTGGTCTGGTTGCCATCATTGTTTTGACTGTACTGCTCATTGTGGCCAGCTTCCGCCGGCGAACAGAAGATCGAAAGACCAGCGATAGACGATTCTTCGAGTTTGCTGACAGGATCGGTTTAACCAGGCTCGAATGCCAGATTCTGCGGGATATCGCCATCGAGGCAAGTCTCAGACACGAGGAATCGATTTTTTCCATGATCGAGGCCTTCGATCGCGGCGCTTCTGGAATCATCGAGAATACTCTGGCTTTGCAGGGGGTCGATGCAAGCAAACGCCTGAGCGCCGTGGTATCGGACCTGCGGGAAAAACTCGGTTTCGAGAAACAGCACACGGTCTCCGTCGGCTCAGTAAAACTTTCAAGCAAGCCGAGCAGCAAGCGGATTCCCGTCGGTAGGTATCTCCATCTGACGTGCCCTAGCACCAATGGTCCGGCCGACATGAAGGCGACAGTCATTCAAAACAACGATGTACAGCTCACTATCAGATTGGCGAGCCCATTACCGGTCATTTCCGGTGGACTCTGTTGCGTGCGTTATTGTTTTGGCGGATCGGTTTGGGAGTTCGATACCACCGTGGTGAGCCGCCAGGACGACGTCCTTGGGCTGCATCACAGCGATAACATCCGATTCATCAACCGTCGGCGTTTCATACGTGTTCCGGTACACAAACCAGCTTTCATTGCACACTTTCCATTTGTGCGCACGCTAAAGCCCAAAAGCGGCACCAGCGAAGACGACCAGACGACGCCGGCAGACATAGACGACGACTCCTGGGGCACGCTGAGTTTTGTTCCTGCAGTAGTGACGGAGCTGGCCGGGCCTGGCATGCGCGTCCACAGCCCACTCGAAGTGAAGACGGGCGAGAGAGTGCTGGTCATTATCAACCTTGGACCCCAAGACTCGGAACCCGGCGCCGGCCATCCCTTGCGGGACGTAACTCGAATCGCGAGCCATGAGGAACGAACCACGATCAGAATTGTAGAAGACATTGGTGAAGTCCGGCATACCCAAGCGATAGAAGGTGGCTTTTCGACAGGTCTTGAATTGACTGGACTCAGTGACTTGAACGTCAACGAGCTGATTCGTGTCATAAATGCAGCCGCCGCCAAAGCCAACGGTGATACTCAGGAAATGACTGCTTCCGGCGGTGAGGACAATGAACTACTGGATCCGGAACCAGCGTTTGCAGGGTGGCGTGACCCATCCACAGACGGAGAAATGTGATATGTCCGAAATCACAGACCAGATTGGCGCCAGCATTGACACGCTAACGCGCGAATTTGACCTGATTGCTCACAACCTGGCCAACGTCAGTACGGTGGGATATAAGCGCCGGTGTAACGCCTTCTCGAAAGCTCTCGACATGCAGCAAGAGCACGCACCTGACACCGAAGAGGCGAACAGCCCGCTTGATTTTTCCCAAGGGAACATCGTCGAAACGGGACGGCCGTTAGATATTGCCCTGTACGGCAAAGGATTCTTTGTCGTGGAGACCCCGGACGGACCACTCTATACCCGCAATGGTGTGTTGCACCTTAACCAAAACAGCCAAATCGTGGATGCCATGGGGAGGATCGTAGCGGGCCAATCAGGCCCGATCACGATACCTGGCAATGTTGGGATCTCGCAGTTGAGTGTTTCGGGCGAGGGAACCGTTAGCGCCGCCGGAACGGACATAGGCGCTTTTAAGCTCGTAGCTTTCGAAGATGAAGACAAGCTCGTGCCGGTCGGTGAGAGTTGCTACCGGATGTCCGATGAAGATGTGATACCGGACGTCGCCGAAAACGTCGTAGTTAAACAGGGCTACCAGGAGGCATCCAATGTCGAAATCATCAATGAATTGGTCGGCATGATACTTGTATCCAGACTCTACGAAGCGAATATGAAGACTATTTCAGCCCTGAAAGACACATCCAACAGTCTAACAAGCGTAGCGATGGGATAGACAAATTGACTATTGAATATTGACTATTTGCACGTTGGCAGCCGTCAGTGATATGAGGGTCTTCCATTCGTCAGTAGTCAATCAAAGGAGCACAACAGTATGTTAAGAGCATTTTCCACTGCGGCAACGGGCATGACGGGACAACAGATGATGGTCGATGTCATTGCCAACAATCTTGCCAACGTGAACACCACCGGATTCAAGCGAAGTCAGATCAATTTCCAGGACTTGCTCTACGTCACCGCCAGAGAGCCGGGCACGGAAGTCTCGGCGGGCCTCAAATCACCAAGCGGGGTCGAAACGGGAAGCGGTGTTCGCGTCGTGTCCACTACAAAGGTCTTCACGCCGGGTGAGCTTCAGAATACCGGACGCGCTCTTGACATCGCCATTTCCGGCGACGGATTTCTTCAAGTCGCGATGCCGAACGGCGACCTGAGATATACCCGCGACGGTTCCCTGCAAGTCAACGCCACCGGTCAACTGGTGACCACGAACGGATACACGATAGAGCCGGCCGTAAGTGTCCCGACGGATGCTCTCTCCGTAAGTATAGAAAAGGATGGAGGAGTCAACGTGGTGGATGCTTCAGGAACTCAATCGGTTATCGGCACAATTCAACTGGTCCGTTTTCCGAATCCATCCGGCCTGTCGAGTGAAGGTGACAACCTGCTCTCAGAAACCGAAGCCAGCGGCACGCCCACAACCGGCACGCCGGGCGAAAACGGCTTCGGGACCATCCAGTCAGGATTCCTCGAAAAGTCCAACGTTCAGATGGTCACTGAATTAGTCAATCTTATTACCGCCCAGAGAGCCTATGAGATTAACTCGCGCGCCATCCGGGCGGGTGACGACATGCTCCAAACAGCAAACAACATCGTTAGGTAAGGAAACACAATGAGAGCAAAGAAGAACACGGGGATCAAAGGACATACAAGCGCAAAAACGCTGATCTCTTGTGCGGCTATGGTTTGTGTCCTCCTCTGCCAGGTATGGGCGAAAAACACGCCGAGCGACGCCGCGAAGAACTCCAATCTGAGAATCTACTTACCAAGAGAAGTAGCGGTCAAAAACACGGACTTACTCCTGGGCAAGGTCAGTATAATCCGGGGCAAGGAATCGCTGGTCGTCAAAGCCAACAACATTGCCATAGGACGGGTTTCGGCAGAGAGCCAAACGGTGATTATCGACAGGTCGACCGTCTTAAGCAGGCTGGCGTCCAATGGAATCCCGTCCTCGAAGATCGTATTCACCGGCGCAGAACAAACAAAGGTCACCCGAAAACAACGAATTGTAACCGGGCGCGAGCTTGTGACCCTGGCAGACTCATTTCTTAGGAGTAATCCGCCTGATGGTTCAGTCTGTCAATGGAACGTCATTCGCACGCCGCAGGATATGGTCATCCCTGAGATGGACGAAGAGGTTCGATTCACTCCACGGCTGATCCGAAATAATACGACGAACCATGTGAAAGTTCAGGTGACTGTCTTGTGCGGCGACAAAAAAATGGGCACTCGCGACGTTCTGTTGGCTGTGAAATACAATTGCCGCCAGGCCGTCACGACAAAGGATATCCCCAGAGGCACTACCTTCAGTCCCGAGAACGTCAAGATAGAGATGACACTCTCGAATCATCCGGAACCGGCTGACTGGAAGTCGCCCTATGGTCTTCTTGCCAAGCGTCCATTGCCCGCGAATACTGTCCTTCAGCCATATACGACCGGGTCTGGTGAATCTCCACTGGTCGTCAAGCGCAATCAGCGCGTTGTCATACGAATCGAGCAACCTGGGTTCGTGATAACCGCGGCCGGAATGGTCCTGGAGGACGGAAGGGTCGGTGAGCACATACGCGTCCGAAACGTGGATTCGCAGCGGATCATTCTGGCAAGAATCAATGATGACGCAAGCGTAGAGCCCGTCTTATGAGGAAACCACTTCGCAAGGAAAACCCGTTAGGGTGTCCCGGAAAGGAAGAACAATGAACAAAAAAACAGCTTCAGTACTTTGCTTGACCGTCTTTACGTTCACTCTGGTTTCCTCCTCGCAGGCTGGTTCTATTTGGGCCAAAAGAGGTAAGAACATGAGAGCTATGTACGCCGACGAGGTGGCGCGACAGATCGGCGATGTTCTGACGGTCAAGATCAGCGAAAACAGCAAAGTCGATAACAAAGCCAAGAGAGATTTGAATAAGGAAATGGATCGCTCAACGGCTTTCAACGGAGAGTTGGGCAAATTCGCCGACATCGGGGAGTTCGGAATGGCGGCCACGTCCGGTAATACTCTGAACAGCAAAGCAGATTACAAAGATGAGCGGAAGTTTGTTGACAGCATCACCGTCGTCGTCATAGACGTCCTGCCAAACCGGAATCTGCTCGTGATGGGTACACGCAATCGTGACATTGGAGGTGACATACAGACCATCGAGGTCAGCGGTATCGTCAGGCCGAGTGATATTGCCTTTGACAATACCATCAAGAGCGAACAGGTGGCGAACTTCCACATCGTCTCGAAAAACAGTGGAGTCTCTGCCCCATACACCAAACCAGGCTGGCTCGCCCGTTTATTGGATTTGATTTGGCCTTTCTAATCCTCCTGTTCACAAGCCTTCGTCCTTGGGAAGACAAAACATATGAAACTCATGATAAGTCAGACGACAAAACGCAAAAGCTTTGAAGCGTTCCTGATTTGCGTGACAATGTCTTGGACATTGATACTCGGCGTTGCACGCGGCGAACGAATCAAAGACATTGTCGATATTCAAGGTCTTCGCGGCAACCCCCTCACGGGCGTCGGCATCGTCATCGGCCTAGCCGGTACGGGCGATACGACGCAGCTCTCCCGCCAGATGCTGACGAACTTGTTGAGAGATTCCGGCCTTGTCCTCAAGCCTTCGGACCTGACGGGCGGCAATGTCTCCGTAGTCTATGTGACGGCGCAATTGGGTCCCTTTGCTCGTGAAGGCTCACGACTCGACGTGAACGTCTCGGCAATCGGAGATACCAAGAGCCTCCAGGGGGGACACCTCCTACCGACGCCTTTGAAGGGTCTTGACGATCAGATTTACGCCGTGGCCGACGGAGGTATCTCAATTGGCGGCTGGACAACGGCGGGTAATAAAGCCTCCATTACGAAGAATCATCAAACGGTCGGACGCATTCCTAACGGTGCGATCGTGGAAAAAGAAGAAATCGCGACGTTCGTCGAAAACGTCGCTGGTGAGAGGCTCATTACGCTGAATCTGAGGAATAGCGACTTTTCCACCGCCAGAAAGATTAGTCAGGCTATCAATCAAAATTACCCGGATAAGGCGGTGGTCGTCGACGCCGCCACTATTCAAGTCAAGGTGCCCGAAGAGATTGGAAAGAAAGGCATTGTCGGCTTTATCGACGACATTACAAAAGCGGAGGTCGAGGTCGATCTTCCCGCAACCGTCGTCATCAACGAGCGCACTGGAACCATTGTCGTCGGTGAAAACGTAGGTATCTCCGCCGTGGCAATCTCTCAGGGCAGTCTGGTCGTGAAGATCAAGGAAAGTGAACGAGTGTTCCAACCGACCGCACCTTTTTCAAATTCGGGTACGACTGAGAAAGTCCCGGATACCTCGATCGACGTCGAAGAAAGCCCAGGGCGTCTGATTCCCATACCGCGCTCGGTGACCGTTTCAGAGTTGGCCAAGAGTCTCAATGCCATAGGCGCAACACCGAGTGACCTGATAGCCATATTCAATGCCTTGAAAGAAGCCGGCGCTCTTCAAGCTAAGCTGGTGACAATGTAGGAGCCGTTCCGTGGATAGCAGCAATTTGATATTAACCGAGCCCGTTGGGCCTCCATCTCCGTTAGGACAACTCGAAGCATCCAAACCGGAGAGCATCCCGGAAGACCGAAAAGAGCAGGTCGCCAAGGACTTCGAGTCTATTCTGCTCAACAAACTGTTCAGCGAAATGCAAAGCACGATCGGGGATTGGGGCTTCGAAAAGGATGGTCCCTTCAAACAAGTTCAAGGTATCTTTTACCTGTTCCTCGCGCGAGATACTGCGAACAAAGGTGGCGTCGGGCTATGGAAGGACATATACGAGTTTCTGAACAACACGGATACTGTTAGTGCGCAAGAGCGCTTGCTGGACACAGATATATGAGAGCGACTGCCATTGAAATAGAAGAGAAGGTTAACGCCTTGCTGGTTTGCCTGAACAAAGACGTCCAACGTTTGGAGGAAGTCCAGTTGCAGCTTGACGAGTTGCGCCGGTTGATCATCAAACGCGACGACGACGCTCTGGGCAAGCTACTCGAGAGTATTCAAACGCAAACGGAGGCCTACAGACAACACGAGCTGAACCGACAGGCGATTCGGCAGCAATTGGCGACGGCGATTGGGTCCGATTCGAGGCAGGTGACTCTCACGACCCTTGAGACGATCCTGCCAAGAGCCACGAAAGATAAGATAATTGAGGTGAAAATCAAAATTAAAGCACTGATCGCTAAACTGAGGAAGGAACACTCGAGCACCGCTCTGCTTTTGTCGGAATGCGCACGATTCAACAATCTGCTCTTGAGGAGCATCTTCAATCTAAGTAAAAGAGAAGGTTTTAGTTACAACTCCAACGGCGCTGCAAAACGACAAACTGACGTGGCCCTTATCAATCTACAATTATAGCGAGTACGTCCAGCACTTACCGCGATGAGTATCTCGCTTGAGACTGACAGACTTGAAAACGGATTAACGTATTCCAAACGGAACTAAGACATGGACGGTTATAACATAGGAATAAGCGGTATAAACGCAGCCCAAAAGGCGCTCGAGATCATTGGCAACAATATCGCCAATGCAGCTACGGAAGGCTATCACCGCCAGAGGATAGACTTGACACCGGCATATTCGTCCCTGACTGGCTCGGATCTCTTCGGGGGAGGCGTCGACATCGCGGCAGTTACCCGGTTGATCGACCATCTCCTGCAAGAGGAAACCCTCCTGCAACAATCCGCATCGGAGCAGGTCTCGCAGGAGCTTACCACATTGAGTACAGTCGAAAGTGCATTTGGAGAATTATCAGACAACGAAGGTCTCAACGCCGCTATTGATGGATTCTTCAACGCACTGCAAGACCTTTGTTCTCACCCGACGGACATCACATGGCAAAACCAGGCAGTGACCGCCGCCGAAACGATGACCGCTCAGTTTCGGTTTCTGGGAGAGTTCCTCGCAACTTCGGAAAACCAGATTGCCTTAGAAGCCAAGAATACAGTCGAACAGATAAATATCTTAGTTGGAGAAATAGCCGAACTCAATGGCAACATTGAACGACAGGAGGTGAGTGGAAGACAGGCCAATAATCTCAAAGACCAAAGGGACCAGTCGATCAGCGAACTGTCCAAATTGGTTGGCATAGAGACGTTGTCGCGAGAGTATGGTATCGTTGACGTCAGCATCGCCGGGATACCTGTGGTATCCAGAACCTCTTCTCTCCAACTCGAATTAGGCTCGAAAGAGAATGGCGTCTTGGGTCTTGGTGTCGCTGGTGAATCTAACTACAATATGAACGTACGGGGTGGACAGCTTGGTGGATTGCTCTCATTGAAAAACGAAATTATCTCCGGTATCCAAGATGACCTGGATACGTTAGCACGCGCCATCATACAGGTGGTAAATCAACATCACGTTCAGGGCGTGGGGTCAGAGGGTTCTTTCACTGAGGCGACTGGATGGTCGATGACGAGCGAGAATCTAGCTGATTTCGATGCACCCGTATCCGATGGTAACATATATGTAAGAGTCACCAATACGAGCACCGGAGAGGTTACACGAGCCACCGTCTCCGTGGACGCCTCCACGGATTCGTTGACCACCCTCGCCTACAAGATTGCGGCTGTTCCAGGTCTGTCGGCCTCTGCTTTCGATTCGAGGCTCCATATAGAAGCCGATACGGGCTATGAGTTCGATTTTCTGCCTTGTGTTTTGCCTTCTCCCACTGCGACCGATTTTACTGGGGCGACGTCGCCGCCGGCCGTATCTATTTCAGGCATTTACTCGGGGACGGAAAACCAAACGTACACTTTTACAGTATCGGGCACCGGCTCCGTAAGTAACGGCACGCTGCAAATCCTTGTGACCGATGGCGATGGAAATACGGTCACCACACTCGACGTCGGCGCTGGTTACCCGGCGGGGGACACTCTCGACCTGGGCAACGGCATTAGTATCGCTCTGGGCGCCGGCGACCTGGTCGATGGCAATACGTTTGAAGTCGACCTATTCACCGAAACGGACACTTCCGGTATTCTGGCCGCGGCCGGGATCAATACGTTTTTTTCCGGCAATAACGCGATGAATATGGCCGTTTGCGAAGAGATCACCAATACGCCGGGCCGAATTGCAACGGCTCTTGGGGCGGACGGGATGGACAACACGAATGCCTTGCGGTTGCAGGACTTGAGAGATCACGCCCTGAATGACCTGAATTCCATGACGCCCGGAGAGTTCTATCGTCAATTGGCAACGGATATCGGCCAACAAGTTTCTGTCAAACAGATACGCCAGAACGGCATCGAAGCGATGATCCAGAACCTTGCCAATCAGGAAAACGAGATAAGTGGCGTGGACGTTAACGATGAAGCCGCCCGGATGCTGGTCTTTGAACAGATGTTCAATGCTATGGCCAAATATATGAGCACTATCCAAACGCTAACAACAACTTTAATGCAAATAATGTGAGAAGCGTGTCACATAATTGGAAAACCTCGGATGGAGTCTGAAGAAGGCAAATGAGCGGAACACTTAACACGTTTTATAACAATGTCAACTATGCCCTGCATCTGAACGGCGAAGCACTGATCCGGCTGCAAGAGCAGTCGTCCACCGGCTCGCGTATCAATCGCGTCTCCGACGATCCCTCGACCGCTCACCGCGTCCTGGAACTGAATTCTCAGAAATCGACTCTCGAAAATTACACGGATAACCTTCTGGAGGTCTCGAGTATGCTGGAGCTATCGGCCAGCACCATTGGAGACATCGCATCGGTTCTTTCGGAAGCTCGAACACGTTTGACGCAAATCGCCAGCGGGATTTACAGCGACGAGTCAAGAAGCACCGCCGCCGAAGGAATCAACGATTTGTTGGAGCAGGTCGTCTCATTGGCGAATACCCAACAGGCTCGGGAATACCTTTTTGGAGGAGGTCACTCGTCCACTGCGCCGTACACAGTGGAGCGAACCGACGGGGAAATTACCCGCGTGACGTACCAGGGCAATACCGAGAATCGAAACGTGGAAGTGGCCCCCGGCGTGAACTCATCGGCTTTCTTCGTCGGCCAGGATATCTTTCACTCCGATGATCGTGGCGAGCCGATCTTTCTGGGCGACACCGGCGCCAAAGCCGGCGCGGGAACGTCAAACGTCCGCGGGAACATTTGGCTAACGGTAACCGGCTCGGCAGGTGATTACATCCTTTCCATCGATGACGGCTTGAGTACCTTTCATACGGACGGTACAGATACGAACCTGGCGGTAACAGACTCGAGCACCGGCAAAGTCCTCTACGTGGACACCACTCAAATAAGCGACGCCGGAATCGCACTGGTACAAGTCCCTGGGACTTGCGATATATTCAACGCGCTTATCACAATTCGGGACATATTAAGAAATGAGAACGAGCTTCCCGATGACCAGTTTCAGGAAGCTGTAGACAGCGCCTTTACGTCCCTGAATGAGGTGAGCGAACGGCTCGTCCAGGCCCAAGTCTCCGCCGGAACAAAAATCGGTTTTTTGGATGATGTCAAGGACAGTCTCGAAAACCTGACGTATCACACTGAAGACGAAACAACTCGACTACAAGAAGCTGACATTGCCCAAATAGCTATTGATCTGTCTCGTCGTGAAATTCTTTACGAGATGTCACTATCCGTAGCCGGAAAACTTCTATCTTTGTCATTGCTCGACTTCATTTAAGAACCGTCAGAGACAAGAAATCAGGAGCTCAAACGTACGTTCTCAGACAGTTCGTATGTCTGATATTTATACGGATTTCGCGGGGATGCCTCAATGCCGTTCACGGATGTCAATGCGGCTCTATGGCACAGAATTTGCGGAGAGTGCAGAGCGAAGAGAAGTCGTTCTTCGCTCGCGCAGAATACAGGCTCCGGCTATTCTCGCAGGATAAACCCGCATTATAGGACTTTAAGGGAGTAATGCAGATGATACAAGAACCAAATCCGAATCCGCTCAGTGAACGAATGGAAAGCTCCACGTACCAACAAGTGAGCGGCTACGAGAGGGGTCTGCAATTGGCCGAAGCCGGCCGGCACCAGGAAGCCCTGATCTGCATGCAAGAGCATCTTCGCACAGCCCCGGACGATGTACGGGCGCTAAATGATATCGGCGCAATTCTCCATTGCCTGCGTCGATCTAATGAAGCTGTCGACTATCTTGTCAAAGCACACGATTTACGGAGCAGTTCCGCCGAAGTCATGTGGAATCTGGTGGAAGTATATCTTGCCGCCGGAAGAGTGAACGAAGCCGCAGCGCTATTTGATGACATGGAGCGAATGGACATTCTGAATCCAGACGTACTCAACAGAACCGCCAACGCATTCCTGAATCAGGACAACATAGCGGATGCTATCGAAATACTGCTTCGTTCCATGCAGATCTCTCCCAACCAAGAAATCCTCCAGCCAATGATCCAGATCCTTCGCTCCAAGAGGCCGAAATTGGCATTCTTCTGTGGTGGAGACGGCATGGGATTCCTCGAAGAAATCATCGAATTCGCTCAGCAGCGGTTTGAAGTGCGTCTCTTTGAGGGCCAAACAGAAGAGGAGCTTCGCGAGTTGATGGAATGGAGCGATATCTCCTGGTTCGAGTGGTGCACAAATCTTGCTGTGATCGGCTCAAAACAGCAAAAGACCTGCAAAAACATCATCAGGCTGCACCGCTATGAAGCGTATGAGCCGTGGGTGCGGCAGGTGAACTGGGGCGCTGTCGACATCCTTATCACGGTCGGAAACAGCTTTGTCAAGGACACCCTCCTGCAGAACGTCCCATACATCGAAAGTCAGACATCCATATTCACCATCCCAAATGGCGTCAATCTGCAGAAGTTCCCCCTGACGCATCGCCCTCGGGGCAAAAACATCGCCTTCCTATCCAACGTCCGGCCTGTGAAAAATCCGGCGTTCGTCCTCCAATGTATGCAAAAGCTACACTACATTGACCCCGGCTATCGTCTGTTCTTTGGAGGAATGTTCCAAGATCATGCTTTGGAGCAATATCTGCGATATATGGTCGGAGTTCTTAACCTTAGCGACGTCGTTTCTTTCGATGGATGGCAGTCGGACGTTCGCTCATGGCTCGAAGATAAGCACTACGTTGTCTCCACAAGTATTATCGAAAGCCAAGGTATGGGATTGCTGGAGGCCATGGCGTGCGGCTTGAAACCGGCGATCCATAACTTCCCAGGCGCGAGCCAAATCTTCCCGTCGGAATATCTGTTCAATATCGCCGAGGAATTCTGTGGCCAGATCTGCTCCGACAGGTATGAACCTGAACAGTATCGCCGGTTCGTCGAACAACGCTATGCCCTGAAAGACCGGCTGAGAGAGGTCAACGGAGTCTTCAGGCGGCTCGAACGCGAGATCGATTCGCAACAAACACACACGCCGGCTCACGATCTCCTGGGAGGTTGGAATCCCGAAGTTGTTCAGGCACCCACGGGTGTTTCTTCAGCAAGACTTGCGAACAATATACTTGTGTAAATACGAGCGACGTGAGGAGTCTCGAACACTCTCGAATGACAAGAAGTAATGACAAAAGATCCAAACCCGTTGTGAGCGTCATCATCCCGACGTTCAATCGGCCTCAGTATCTTCATCAGGCCGTGGCCAGTGTCTTGCGCCAAAGTTACAGGTATCTGCAAATCATAGTCGTTAACGACGGCGGAGTGGACGTCGGTAACATCATCAACTCGTTTTGCGATCCGCGGCTAACGCTGATTGACAGAAAGGAGAACCTTGGCAAGGCCCATTCTCTGAACGAGGCGTTAGACCGAGCTGATGGTAAATATGTCGCCTATCTGGATGATGACGACCTCTATTATCCCGATCACATCGAGACATTGGTCAGCGCACTGGAATACGAAACTGACTGCAAGGTGGCATACAGTGATTTCTACAAAGCCTATTGCCGAGTGTTTCCCAACGGACGCCGACAGGTCCTGAGCAAGGTCGTGGAGGTCAGCCGGGATTTCGACCGCTTCTTGATGCTCTATTTCAATCACGTCCTTCACGTATGCCTAATGCACCGCCGCGACTTAGTTGAAAGAACGGGACCCTATAACGAGCACCTCAATATCTTGATTGACTGGGACATGACTCGCCGCCTGGCATTCTTCTCTGATTTCCATCACGTTCGTAAGATTACCGGTGAATATTATCATCCGATGGGTGACTGTGACAGGATATCCGTTCAGCGGCGTAAAGACAAGCGGGAGTACCTGAGAAACCTCCTGGCCATACGAACCACCAGACCCCCGAAGCCATGGGACAAGGTTCAGGACATGTCAATCATTTTCGTCTGCGACCGGCTAAGCAAACGAACGGGAAAAACCATCCGGTCCATCTGGCAACATACCTTCTATCCCTTTAAGCTCCATCTGTCCTTGCCGGCTTCCGACTTCCGTCGCTTGAACACGGATATGCCCAATCTCGTTTGCGAGCCCGTTGATCCGCGATCTTCCCTGGGTCAACGTGTAGATAAGATCCTCGAACGATGCGAGGGCGAATACATTGCGGTCGTTCCGGACGGCTTTTCCATCGACCACGTTTGGATTGAAGGCTCGCTTCATGCCTTGATTAACAGTCCGTGTGACCGCCAGGGATTTGAGTTGAAGGGATCGACGGATAAACTCTGGGCGGCCGTCGTCAAAAGAGGCGATCTCCAGCTTGCGCGAAGGAGCTTCCCGCACTTATCGGTGCGGGAGTCACTCAACGCGGCGGGCATTGCTTTGAGGCAACCGAATTTCGATGAGCTTCCCTTTCAGTTTGACAGCTTACTTCAGGAAGCCCGGTCGGTGGAAAAAGATGGCAACTGGTCGCAAGCCGGCTGGATGTTCGAGTGCATTGCGGATCACCATCAGAACGAATTATGGATGACCAGGCTGGCGGCGAAGGCCTTCTTCAAAGCCGGTAACTACGCAAGAGCAGCCGAGCTCAGCCGGAAAACAAACCAAAACCTGCCCGCCGTGGATACCCTTCTATTGGAAGCAAGGCTCAAACGGCGGGAAAAGGATTTCAATGCAGCGATCGAATTGCTGAGCGAGGCGGAACGAAAGCTTTCCGATTCACATTGGCTGGATCACGACGCAGATCTTTCCGCACGGACCCCGGAACATGAATGGGTATAAGAGAAAGACTCTTGAAGGGAATGGCTTGATATGGACATAACGCAAGACGATATTTGCCCGGAGCATGATTCAACTCAACACTACGAAGTCTTGCAGGAGCTCGGGGATTGTCACAATACCGTCGGCAACTATGCGCAGGCCCAAAGATACTACGAAAAAGCGGCCACGTTTGCGCCTGACGAGCCGGGGCCGTATGTCGGACTCGGAGTCATCGCTTTGCAGAAAGGTTGCCTTGATGACGCCGAAACAGCCTTTAGGGTAGCCTGTCGGCTGGATCCAAATTGCATCAAGGCGTACGCCGGACTGGGCATGATCGCGCAGCAAAAGACCGATTATAAGCGGGCCTTTGAGATGTATCTTAAATGTCTCGAACTGGATACGGATAACCTGATGGCCCTGCTGGGTTTGTTTCAAACCTCTTGTCAGATGGGCTCGTTCGCCGAAATTACTCACTATTTGGAAGTCTATTTGGACATGCACCCGGGTGACACGTCGGTGATGTTTCCTCTGGCGGCCCTCTATATGAAGGATGGCCGATTCCACGAATCCAGGGCGGTCCTGCTCGATCTTTTGGCATTGGACGAAAACCACAAGGACGCGGCCGACCTGCTGGAGGAAGTCGAACACGTCCTGGCCCAAACAAAACAAATAGACCCCAGTGAAAAGGAGTGCGTTCTTGGCCCCCGGTCAAAATGTGAATCGAATGAGTACCGATAGCGTCCATACTATTTTCGATGAGCGAACGCGTCTGATGGACGAGTTACAGAGTCTTCTGGAAAAGCAACTGCAACTGGCCCGTCGGGGTGCCTCGATGAACGAACAGTTCGGTGTCTTGACCGATCAGACCGGCACTCTTGTGGCGAGAATCGCGCAGCTCGGCGCCGTCGGTTCCGAGGAGTGTCAGCCCAAATTCGATAAATTGCGCCAGCTTTATGAAGCTCTGTCTCTGGTGCTGGCTGCCGAGAGAGCGAGTGTCTGCGAAGACCTGAGCCGCCTTCGCAAAGGAAAAAAAACCTTGAGCGTCTATCGGAGAAACACACGATCTATTGCCGACCGCACTCTATGAAAAAGAATCTACTGATAGCGATGTCCGGCGGTACCACGAGCGTCATAAACGCCACATTGGTAGGTATCATCACCGCCGCCAGGGAAGTCGGCTCCGTCAACAGAGTCTTTGCCGGCTACCCGGGAATAAAAGGAGCACTGGAAGAATCGCTGGTCGACCTGACGGACTTGGCCGACGATGATCTGGAGAACCTCTACTATACTCCGGCCTCAGGTTTCATAGGCACGACCCGAATAAGGCTAATGGAGCAGCGAGAGCTGGCACGCTTGGCTCAGATATTTTCTGCACACAATATCGGGTTCTTCATAAACATCGGTGGCAATGGAACAATACACCAATCCATACAAATATCACGAGCGCTATCGTCCCAGACAAGGGTGGCAGCGGTTCCGAAGACCGTGGACAACGACCTAGGGGACGAAGAATTTGAAAGGGTATTGTATACGCCCGGCTTCCCGAGTTGCGCGAACTACTGGAGGCGCAAGATATGGATCATGAACCAGGAGAATCTGGGTGCGCACAGTCACGACAGGGTGTTGATCGCCCAAACCTTTGGCCGAAAGACCGGCTTTCTTGCCGGCTGTGCCAGATTGGGTGACGTCGAACGACAGGTACCGTTAGTCATCCTCCTACCCGAAGACCAGAGGCCTCTACAGGAAGTCATGGACCATATTGAAACTATGGTCAGAAAACATGACCGAGCTATCGTGGTTTTGTCGGAAGGGTATGACGTCGGGGATATCGGCAAACGATATGACCTTCGGGGTCAGGTCATGTACGGGACGAGCAATACGACCGCCGCTCAATTATTAGTCAACCATTGCGCAGATATCGGTATCCAGGCCAGGTCCTTTGTCCCGGGTTTTGACCAGAGAAGCGATATTACGTTCGTGTCTAACCTGGATTTGGAAATGGCCTGCGGTGTCGGACGTCAAGCCGTCGAAAGACTGCACGCGGGCCAAACAGACTTCCTCAGCTCGATATCGAAAGACTCCACAGAGTCCGGCATCGGCGAGTTTGACGCTGTTCCATTCTCTGAAATCGGTGACTATTCGAGAACCCTTCCCCCCCGATGGATAGATTACGACAACTTCGACGTCACTGACGAATACGTCGCCTACGTTGAGCCTCTTATTGCTGATGTCCCCGTTCTTATTCCCGGGTTTCCGACACGGCATTATTTCGTGTTTCAGAAAGGCCCGACCACATACAAGAAGCTCAAGCTGTGGCGTGCAACACCATTTTGCGAAAAAGACACAAATTGGGATAGTGAGTTGGCAGCCGTGCTCGGTTCCAGTACCAATACCGTCGGTTAATTACCGACTGTACGGATATTTGAGAGGCCAGGAATGATCTGGATTTTTCCAATGGCAGGTAGAGGCAGCAGAACCAGGCAACTGGGCCAATTCAAGCCCTTCATTGAGATATGCGGCAGAAAGATGCTCGCCTGGCTGCTTGGCTCCATACGCGCAAAAATCGCCGAATCCGACAGACTTGTCCTCATCACGACCACCGAATACGCGGACACATTTGACGTGGAACGAACGATATCGTCGATACTCCGAGAGGAAAAACTGCACGATAATTTCGTGATGATCACGTGTGACAAGACGCCTCCCGGCCCTTCGGCAACGGTCCACAAGGCCAAGGAACACCTCCAAACGCATGAGCCGGTCATCGTCGTCAATTGTGATCAGTATATTGACTTCGATACGGGCGACCTCTCAGAAGAAAAATCCGGCTTTCTGCCCGTCTATGCTGAATTCACGCAAAAGTCCAGCTACGTGGAAATAGACGCCGGTGTGATTACAAGGATCGTCGAAAAGCAGAATATCTCGAATCTCGCCAGTGCCGGCGTCTACGCTGTTTCAGGCGGCAAGGCCCTGGTCGAGGCGATTGAACAACAATTCGAAGGGAATCAGCAAACGAACGGCGAGTTCTACGTGGGCGTGGCCCTGAACAATCTTATAGAAAAGGGCTTTAGGTTTTATCCGACTGCCGTCAGGGCCAAGTACGACCTGGGAAGCGTCAAAGGAATCGAATTGCTCGATGAGATGTTCCGACGGCTGTATCCACAAGCGGATAGAGAAAAAGCCGTGACACTGATGAGCTGATGCTCGCTGGTATTCCCAAAGGACCTTTTATGAATAGAAGAATAAACGGAAAGATAGCCGTCCTGATCAGCGGGCCGATCCGTTACGTTACCCTGGTGAATCGAAGGCTGAAGACTATCTTGAAGGATTGCGAGTATGATTGCTTCTACCACCTGTGGAGCGCCGATCTTGGCAACAAGATTCGCGCCGAGACGCCCGGCGATTACGCAGAGCTCAAAGGGCATCCCCGTACCAAGGTCTTGATGGTGCAGTCGCCCTACTCCGAAGACAGCTTTGCCGGCACGATCGGCGTCGAAACCGGCTCCAACTCCAGCATAAACGCCACGATGGGGATGTTCTTTTCCGTCAGCCTGCTGTGCAACACCCTCGAACAACTGCCGGACTTCGAAGACTACAAATACGTTCTACGCTTGAGAACGGATTGTGCGATCCTCAACGATGACTTCGTCTCGCTGCTCGACCTCGATCCGAACGTACTCACGGTTTCCAAGAGCTATTTCGTTCGGGACGAATGGATAAGCGATCATATTTGCTTCGGCTCCGTGGACAGTTTCTTCCGGCTGTGGCGATATTCCGGCATGAATCAGATTTACGAAGCATATCAGGCCGGAGAGAGAAATCCCGAAGTCGCCTTGCTGCGCCGCTATCAGCGGAACCTGGCCGGTGTTCGCCTCAATCCGTCCATCATACGTTTTCGTGACTACCATATCGTGTACTATCCGACCCGAGACTGCGATCCCGAATGTATCAACCGTGCCATCAATGAAGGCGGCATGGAGGCCTTCTTCCTTGGCGGAAGCGACCAGATTGATATGAGGCAAATTGACGAGTTCAACGCCCGGTCCAAAACAAGATGGAATAAGTCGGAGGCCCCAATGCAAGTCAAAAAGGCCACCAGCCTGGTTTCTGTTCCGCCATCGGCCAG
>CAYZAH010000004.1:0-17071 GCA_964475805.1 uncultured Pirellulales bacterium
ATATGGCGCGCAATATCGAGGAGCAGCTTAAGGAACACGGCAAGGTCATTCGCGGTTACCTCGGACTCGTCGGCCAGGACGTGACGCCGGATATGGCGCAGCTCCTTGGACTCAAGACCAGCAAGGGCGTGATCGTGACCACCGTTGAGCCGGGTTCACCGGCGGATAAGGCGGGGATTAAGGTTCACGACGTATTTTTGGAAATGAGTGGCAAGAAGATCGAATCCTACGAACAGTTCCGCAATGATGTGGCCATGCTTGCTCCCGACAGCAAAGTCACACTCGATGTTCTCAGGGATGGGAAGACGCGCCAGATTTCGGTGACTCTTGGAGAGCGGCCCGCGACGCTGGCCCAAGGTAACCAGCCGGGCCGAAGTCAGCCGCAATCGCAGGCAACCCTGGGAATCGACGTTCAAGACCTTACCAAGAATCTGGCCGATCGGTTCGGCTATCCGCTGGGCAAGGGCGTGATTGTCACTCGCGTTGATCCGGGCAGCCCCGCCGGCAACGCCGGCATCCAGCCCGGTGATCTCATTCAGGGTGTTAACCGAGAGTCCGTCAACTCGACGGGTGAGTTCGAACGGGCGATCAATCACATAAAAGGCAACAAAGTTCTACTGCTGATCAGACGCGGTCAGTTCTCACAGTTCGTCGTCGTACAGCTTGGTGAGTAGATAGTAAGAGCAGCAACCGAAACAGCAGAAAGGAGACCCCTTCGGGGTAACGGATCGATGCTGAATTTGAAGAGAATATTGTATCCTACGGATTTTTCGCAATACTCTTTGGCAGCCTTGCCGTTCGCTGTCGGTCTGGCGAAGCAGAACAACGCCCAGTTGTTTTGCCTGCACGTCGTGGAAATGCCTCACGAAGAATATCTCCTGGGCGACTACATGGTTCCATTAAACGTGCCTCACGTCCCCGAGGACAAGGTTTTGAGAACAGTCAGGGCCAGATTGGAGCGATTCGTCGCGGAAAATCTATCCGAAATGGAAAAGGTAACGTCCAGAGTCCTCGTAGGGGTCCCTTTTGCTGAAATCATACGCTATGCCAGGGATCAGTCCATCGATCTGATCGTCATGGGTACGCACGGCCACACTGCTCTGGCAGCTATGCTGATCGGCAGTGTGGCCGAGAAGGTGGTGCGAAAAGCGCCGTGCCCGGTACTGACGGTACGGGATTCTCAGCACAGTTTTGAAGCGCCTTGAGACGCTGCTACTGGCAGGGTACGCTCCTAATCGTTCCGGAGTGAGGGTGTGCTTCTCAACCGCCCGTATTTCAATTCTCGGGCTTCTTGCGCTTTTCGAGCACAATCTTGACAAGGGCGTGCCTTGTCGTCTCGGGCAATTGAGAATATGAAGACATGGCCGTGCCCGGATAGCCGTTGGTTATGACTTCCAAGGCTCTTTCAGGCATGAGGCTGTATTTTGCCAAGTCGGGCGGTGGTGGTTCGAGCTCGGAGCCGGTTTTCGATATTTCCCCGTTGGCGCCGTGACACTGGGCGCAGGTATTCGACCACTCGTCCTCTCCCTGTTTCAACTGTTGCGCCGTGATCTCGTATTTGACAGTACTGACGGTCGAAAAGACATCATGCTGTTCATCAAGGTATTTTAGAACGCTCTCGCGCTGATATGTGTCATAATAACCGAAGCGAGGCATCGCCGTACCGTTGACACCGTTCTTGAGCACGGCCATCAGGTACGGCTGATCGGCTCGAATAGCCGAGATATCTTCGGGCTGGATCTTTAATTGCGGAGCATCCGGACCTTTGCCATTTGCGGCGCCACCGTGACAGAATGCACAGCTTTGGGCATAAATGGTGGAGCCTTTGTCATAGATGATGCTCATGTTTGATTTGTAGTGATTGATCGCTTCGTCCTGATATGTGATGAGCTTCTCATTGTATTGCTCGGCGCTTTTCGAGGCCTCCGGTACGATTCCCGCAAATGCCCTGTCCTGGAACCGCTGCCTTGTCAGCAGCATGGACGTCAGGAGAAACAGTAACAAAGGTAGGACGGCGACAAAATTGAGGATCCTGTTGGGCTGCAATGTCAGCGAGCCTAGCCAAATCATGATGAGAGCGAGAATAATACCGACGCCCATATAGAATATCGCCAGAGCATCAGGCTTTTGCAGCAGAGACAAATACAGGGCAAAGCCTACGATGACCTGAAAGAGCAGACCGCCCAGCATCCATTTGACCAGACCCGCTCGGTGCTCAATGCCGAACCTGGGCGCCGTGAAAAAGTAATGAAACGCGGCGGCGAAAACAATCGATGCTCCGAGGATGTGCAGATAGCGCATAAACCAGTGGATGCTGATCCTCCAGTCGAAGCCAAAACCCGTCCTCAGAATGTCCATCCACTTGTCCGGGTTTTCAGCGGCGACGAGAACCGCTGCGAAAAAGCCTGGCACGCAAAGCAGAAATATCATCGCTATGATCCCAAACAAAAGATGGAGATAGCGATGCGTCTCAATCCGATGGCCGAGCGAATCGAACGAGAGGAAGGCGATAATCAGAAAGGCGATAATGAGCAGCCAGAAGGGCGAAAACAAGACAACGGCGGTGAAGAACGGAATGGAAAAAACCGCCTGGATCAATAGGAGCGGACCGACGCCGAAAACAACCGCCAGACTCTTGTGCACCATAAACATGCGCAGGATTTTCTTGTCCCAGCGCAACACCGTCAGACGGTCGTGCCACCATGCCTCGATGAAATAGGCCAGGGCGAGAATCGCCGTTCCGAGCATGAGCAGCACAAACAGCAAATGAATCGAAAAGAAGGCGAATAGCAGGGGCCTGGCGAGTCCTTGGGGAATCGGAAGTGGCAGCAATAGATCATGAAGTGGCTTCATTTGCCCGTCTTCTCCATTGGAGGGTACCTGGCCGGGACCTTCATTGAGTATTTCTTCTCGACGAGTTCCCGGATAAATCGCGCGGTGATCTTCCGCTCCTCGTCCGTGCCGGCAAAAGGAGGCATCCACGGCACCATCTGTTCCGTTCTTCCGAGGATAACGTAGATGCCCGGTTCCGACCGGCCTTTGAAGCGGTCTACAATATTGTTCCTTCCGCCAACCGTGTGACACGTGCCACAATTGGCGGCGAACAAAAACGCGCCTTTCTGTTCCAACGTCGGCTCGGGTGCCATGCGCTCAAACCAGAACGAATTCTTCAGCAGACCCTCCTCATCGAAGAGTCTCTTCTCGGTGAGCAGCACCGTGTTGGCATACATGTATCCCGGCATGAGATAGGGACCTCTTACGAATTCCCGGACCCGTTCATATTCAGCCACGAAGAACAGGATAATAAGAATGGCCGGTACAATAATGA
This sequence comes from uncultured Pirellulales bacterium, assembly GCA_964475805.1. GTDB lineage: Bacteria > Planctomycetota > Phycisphaerae > Sedimentisphaerales > Anaerobacaceae > JAFGTG01. The sequence continues at coordinate 3,329 of CAYZAH010000004.1, forward strand.
GCCGCGCAATCCAAACCCGTTCTTTCCAGGTAACGACAAGGATCGAGAAGACAATCACGATGTTGACAACGAGCGAAATCCAGAATATTTCGTTAAAGATGCCGAACAGCCCGGTGTCCTTCACGATGACCCACAGAAGCAGGGATGGTTTTGCGTGGGCCTTGAACTCGTCAGGGACCATGTAGTACCACCACCACGCAGCGAATGGCATGAGAACAAGGGGCAAGGCGAGAACCTTGGCGTAGTATCTCATGGCGGTTTTGCGGAACGCGGGTTTCCTCCCACGTGAAAACAGCACGTAAAAGATGATGAGCAACGCTCCCATCGAGAAGGAAACACTGATCCGCCAGGTGAGCTGTGGGAGGAACGTCGGATTGAAGAATGCCGACCAGAAACTCTTGTTCCACGGCCAACCATCGGGCGTGAGCATGAACCCGAGTATACCTGTGATCAGAAAAGCAGAAGTGCACGCAAGGAGGACATAAGCGCCACCGAGGAGGAGGTGATACTTCTTTCTCTCTCCTTGCCAATGGTCCCACTTGAAGTAGATAATCAGAATAACGACTACTTCCAGAGCGAAAACGATCCATTCCAGGAACCAGGGCCAGAAGAAAACTCGAAGCATCGAGCCGATGGCCGCGGGAACAATGCCGCTCGTGATAAACCATATCCCCGCGCCGGTTATTGCCCCGATGCTGGTAGTGATAATAACAACCGGCTTGATCGCGGACTTGGCAAGATTCTCCCATTCGGGAGCGCCGTTGCGGTATCCGATGTATTCGGCCAGGACAATCATCGCAACCATGCCTATCGCAACGCTGTGACTAATGAACACGTGCAATATCGCGTCGATAGCAATGATCAGGCCGTCACCGAAGAGCGGAAACTGGAAATACGGAAACTGCATTCTCTATCTATTCCTCATCTTCCTTCTATTGATTGTCCATTGACTGGCCGGAGTCTGTCGTGGATGTCCCGGCCGCATTCTGTTGGGAGGTAATGTGCTGCGTTGTGATCGATGGAATGGGCTTGGTCGTGACGAAAGAGCTGAAAACAAGCATCACGGCTGTAGCGATGATGGTGATTACGACGACGACAACGATGGCAAACGCCACCGAGGAAGGAAGGGGCTTTTGAATTCCATGTTTCGGCTGATCTTCCCTGGAGGCCGCCAGCCCCTCTGCTTCGGATCGAGCGACGGGTGTTTCGCCTGTTTCGCCGCCGGCTTGATTCTCCGCGCCGGCCGAATCCGTCTGGTGCTCTGTGGGCTGAGGCTTGCGGGGCATTTCACCGCCGCCAACGGCATTTTTCAGACCGAACCACAGGAGAAGAATGACGAATACGGCCACCCCGTAACCTCCGACCGTCATTGCAAAGAAAGCGTACGGTGCTATGCCCGGATACAAAATCGCGGCGCGATCTACGCCGTTCAGTTTCAGAATATGCGCTTCGATCTCCGCCATCATCTGTTGAGTGAGCTTCAAGTCATCGCCGAAGGCGGGCATGCTCTTTTGAGGGTGGGGGCCTTTCGGAACGGCGCCGTGCTGGATATACCTGTCAATATTCTCGGCGAAGGTAACTGGATTTTGGCTGAACAGTTCTCTCCTTATCGGATTGAGAGGAGGAATCTTGCCGTCGATCGCGCCTGGATTTGCGACGCCTCCTTTGCCGTCCTTGCCGTGACACTGGCTGCAATATTTACCGTAGAGTCTCTTCCCATGAGGGGGATTGCCGACTAAATAGGCGGCCTTGCCGGTCGGCATTGATTCGACCGAAGCCGCATTTGGTTCTGTTGGAGTTTTGGACGGCAAAGTTGTGCTGGTTTGCTCCGGTGCCGTGGCTTTTTTTGCTTGTGTGGATGACTGGGACGACGTCTGTTCAGGCGTGCTTTTAAGACTTTCGAGATAAGTAGTAAGCGCATTGATGTCCTGGTTGCTGATCGAGCTGAAGGACGGCATGATGCTGCTTGGGTCGTGCTTCTTCGGGTCCTTTAGCTGAACAGTGAACCATTCTTTTGAAAGCCCCTTTGATCCTACGGTCGAGAGATCTGGTCCCACGCTTCCACCCTTGCCGTCAATGGCATGACAGCCCATACATCCCTCTGAACTGAATAACGATTTTCCTTTACTGATTAATGACGCATTCTGGCCCTGCGAGGAACCTGGAGTTTCGGTAGGATCGTTTGATTTTGTAGAAACAGAATTCGGATCATCAGAGAGTTGCGATGATGCTTGCTTTGACGAGCTCTTAAGGCTCTCCAGATATGTAGTAAGCGCCTTGATATCCTGGTCGCTCATAGAGTTGAATGATGGCATTACCGTGCTTGGATTGTGTTTCTTTGGGTCTTTCATTTGTACGGTGAGCCATTCTTTTGATAGGCCTTTCGAACCGATGTTCGATAGATTGGGCCCGACGCTTCCCCCTTTTCCGTCGATAGTATGACAGCCCATACATCCCTTAGAGTTGAACAATGATTTCCCCTGACTTATCAGTGAAGCATTCTGGCTTTGTGAAGAACTTGAAGGCGGGTCAGGGCGACTTGTTGTTGCAGCAGATGTATTTGGCTCGCTGGTTGTTTTGGTTTCAGCGCCTTGTGGCGGCTGAGATGATGTACTTGAGGAAGACTGGCTTAGAGATGAAGAGCCGCCTAAACTCTGAAGGAAGTCCACCAGGTTCTTGACCTGCTGGTCCGTAAGAGATTTGAATGCAGGCATTTGAGTAGAAGGATCGTGAGATTTCGGGTCCCGTATCTGGGTGCTAAGCCACTGATCGCTCAAGCCCTTCGAGCCGATATCGGACAAATTCGGGCCGATGTTGCCGCCTTGGCCGTGCACCGTGTGGCAGGCCATGCAGCCTTGTGACGAAAAGAGCTTTGCGCCGGCTTTGACCGATGCTGAGGCCCCCGACGAGACGGTGACCTGAGCGGTTAGGCTCGCCCCGGGATTGCTGTAGTGGCCCAGGATGGTGAAGACGAGAAACCACACGATCAGAGCAAAACAGCCGATCATGGCCACGGGTCGATACAGTGGGCTGCGTTTCTTATTACGATCATAGAAAGGCAGTAAGAACAAGATGAGAAATAGCACCAGTGGAACACCGGTCGTTCCCACCGGTTCCCACTTGCCCTTGAAGAGCTTGAGAAACTGATACAGAAACAGAAACTGCCATTCAGGTTTTGGAGTAATAGTGTTATCGAGCGCGTCGGCCGGTCCTGAGACCTGGGCCCGCCAAAATGCCGACAGGCCAACCATCAGCACAAAGAGAATCGACACGACTACGAGGTCCTTGAGAATCTGCTGAGGCCAGAAGAATCCCGTCTTCTTTCGCCTGTCTTCGTTCCAGGGTCCGACGCTCTTGAATTGACGGAAAGCCACAACATGAAAAGCTATCAGGCCGGCGAGGACGCCCGGAAGAATAGCGACGTGTGCAATGAAGAATCGCGACAGTGTTATTTGGTCCATGGAGGCGCCGCCGCGCATAAGCTCTTTGATGAAGAATCCAACGATTGGGAAAGTCCCGGCGATGCTGGTTCCGACCTCGGCCGCCCAGTAACCCAACTCGTCCCAGGGCAGTAACGCCCCAGTAAAGGACAGAGCAAGAACGAGAAAGAAGAGAATGACACCGACGAGCCACGTCAATTGCCGGGGCGCTTTGTATGCTCCCCAGATAAATACTCGCAACATGTGGATGAAAACCAGCACGATAAAGGCGTTGCTGCCCCAATAGTGGAGGCCGTGAATCAGCCAGCCGAAGGGGATCTGGAACCGCAGATACGAGACGCTCTGATATGCGTGGTCGACGGTGGGAACGTAATAGAACAACTGCCAAATTCCCGTCACGACCTGGATGACAAAGACAAACAAGGTGGTGGCGCCGAAGCTATACCAGAAACTATCTCCGCCGGGAATGTCCTCTTCAAGAGACCACTTAACAACCGGCTTGAAAGGCCAACGGTAGGAGAACCAATTTATGAGTCCCGCTATCATTAAGAATGCCTCCGCTTAGTCTTAGCCTATCCTTATCTTCCGGGGCGTCCCAACCCGGAAGCGTTCCCACTTGACGTACAGATCGCCGTTCTCGATCTTCCAGGGCAAGGTGTCCAGTGCTCGCGGCGCTGGTCCGCCAAGTACTTTTCCCTCCATGGAGAAAACACTGCCATGACATGGGCATATGAACTTCTTCGCCTCAGGATACCAGTCATAGCGACAACCTAAGTGCGGACAGATGGGCGAAAAAACGGTCACTTTGGAATCCGAGTGTTTGACAACCCATACGTCGCGCGGCTCATTTCGATCTATATAGGCGTCCTTGACGTCCGATGTGTATTTCGGCAAGGCCGGCTCATTATCAGGAAATGAGTTCGTCGGCCCCACCTTTGCGAAATAGGCCTTGGGCAGTCTGAATATGGTAGCCACGATCGACTGGACCAGGGGCCATGCCAAAAAAGCGAATAAGGGAATCGAGAGTATACCGATAGCCTTCTTGAGAAAAGACCGTCTCTCCGGTGAATTTCCATCGCAACCGCCGCACGGACAGTGATGTTGGGTATTGCCTGATTCGGAAACGCTCATCCGTTTTTCTCCTCGAGTTCCAGGGCTCTCATTCTTCGCGTCTACTTTTCTTCCGTTTCCTCTTCAACTTCTTCAGAAATATGCCATACGCGCCCGTCCTGTGCAATAATAACTTCTCCGGATTCCGGCCCCATCGAGCCGGCGTCATAGTTCGGAAAGTCGGTAGGCTCGACGGACTCCCAGAAGTTGATGATTGGCGTAATTACCTGCCAGGCTAACTCAAGCTGGTCGGCCCGCATGAACTGCGTACTGTCGCCCAGCATCACGTCGAGAAGCAACGTTTCATAGGCCTCCGGAGGTTTTTGGTAGAACGTCTCTTTGTAAAGAAAACGCATGTCTACAGGACTCAGCTCCATCATCTCACCCGGTTTCTTGGCCTGGAAACGTATGCGGATACCTTCGGCCGGCTGAATGTGAATCGTCAGTCGATTTGGCTGCGGCTGGGCCATCGCAATCGACGGGAACGACTGGTGGGGCACAGATCGAAATTGAACCACAATGTCGGAAATGCGGGAGTGCAGACGCTTGCCGGTCCTCAGATAAAACGGGATGCCCTGCCATCGCCAGTTGTCAACGAAGAACTTTACGGCAGCGAAGGTTTCCGTCGTCGAATGCGGGGCGACGTTCTCTTCTTCACGGTAAGACTTGACGTGCTCGCCGGCGATCCATCCCCGGCCGTACTGACCTCGCACGGCAAACTGAGTGACCTGATCGTCAGGGATCGTGCGGATAGCACGCAACACGTCCACTTTCTTGTTTCGAATCTCATCGGCATGATATGATACTGGCGGCTCCATAGCCGTCAGACACATCAATTGAAGCAAGTGATTTTGAACCATATCCCGCAAAGCACCCGCTTTTTCATAATAGGCGCCACGATGCTCGACGCCGAGATCCTCCGCGACGGTGATTTGTATGTGGTCGATATACCGTCGATTCCAGATTGGCTCGAACAGCGAGTTGGCAAAGCGAAAGGCCAGTATATTCTGTACGGTTTCTTTGCCGAGAAAATGATCGATTCGGTAAAGCTGCTCTTCCTCGAAAATTGTTTTTAGTTTGTCGTTCAGTTTTTTTGCAGACTCATAGCTATAGCCAAATGGTTTTTCCACGACAATCCTATTGTGTTGGCGGTCCTTAGCCAGGCCGGCTTTTCCCAACTGTTGGACGATGGTCTTGATCATAGTCGGAGGAATTGCCAGGTAGAAAATCTTGTTCGCCGTGGTTTTCCACTTGTTGTCGTATTGTGAAAGCGTTTTCGCCAAATCGCGAAATGCGGTTGTGTTATTGAAGTCCGTGCTCGTGTATTCGACCTGCGCGACAAATTTGTCCCAGCTTCTCTTGGTCGTCTTTCCGTAGCGTCCGAACTTGTTCACCCCTTCACTCAGATGGTCATGGTAGTCCTTTTTGCTCATCTTTTTCGCATCTACACTGATGATCTGGAATTTTTCGCCCAGCCATTTGTCGAGATGCAGGGTATACATTGCAGGCATGAGTTTTCGCCATGTCAGGTCGCCGCCGCCGCCGAATATAACGATGATCGTGGGGGCCGCCTGTTTGTAGGGTTCCATAATGATCTCCTATTTCGAACTGTTGGCAACGCCTCTGAGACATACCTTCGGCGGATATTCAGTCGCCGCCGTGCGCAGACTAAAAGCGCCCGTATAGTTTGGCCCGAGTCTTACATCCTTGATCATAGTTGAACTTGGGTTTCGCTATGCAGCGCGCATTTCAGAGGTTGCCACCCGTCCCGTTTTCCACGGATTTCGAGAGGGTGGCAACCTCATTTCAACTCTTTTCCCACGCTAAGCCCGCCTTATTTTGCTGGCAGGTACATGCGACCGCCTTTGCTTTCGGCTTTTGAAACGCGGGAAACATAACATTTCTCAGTGGTGGAACATACTGACCATTCTTGCACCGAGAGCGGTGCCGCCGAGCAGCACGACGCCACCGGCGGAAAGAATGGCCACGAGTGTTAATTCCACTGGCATGATACTGAGCAGCGATAATATCCCTAAGACGATCGCGCCCAGACCGACTAATACTTGTACACCACCCGAAGCCATCACCGCCTCACGGAGAACCGCACGCACAAGATGGTGTTCCTCCTGGCCGATGGTCAGGTGAGCGACTCTGGCCTTCACGCCTGCTCCCAAGACCAACGCACCGCCGAACGTAATGGCCGCGACGGCCGTCAGAAATGTCGGTAAGACGCCGACCAGTGCAAGGATGCCAAGTGCGATGCCTCCAAGGCCAGCGATAAACTCAGCGCTGAGTCCGCCTCCTAATTCGGCGATTTGAACACGTCCCTCCGTGGCCTCGGAAATCATCTCCGACAGCCTCGAAGCGATGGCTCCTCCTTCGAAGAGAAAGGAAGCACCCAGTCCTATCGTCGCAACGGCAAGCATGGTCACCGGCATAAATCCTGCGAGTCCTATGATCGCCAGCACTAACGTACCCGCTCCTGTGATTGTTTCCGCCAGTGCTCCTCCCAACACGAGTTTCGGTGTGATCCTGTCCTCGTACATGTGTGGATGTGCAACTTCATTAGCCATGATCGTACTCCTTAAAAAATTGGTTCAAAATATTGTTTCTGCTAATGGTTGTACCCATCTCACACGAGGAACGGAAGTAGGCGCTCTACGCATATCCGTATAGTTTTTTACTGACTCCATTCGGTATGAAATATGCCTCTTTCGTCGATTCGCTCATATTGATGTGAGCCGAAGTAATCACGTTGGGCCTGGATCAGATTGGCAGGCAGCCACGAGCTGCGCAGACTGTCATAATAGGACAGAATGGACATCATACCCGGTGCGGGGATGCCCGACGCGGCCGCCGTTTGGACGACTCGGCGTAGTCCGTCCTGGAGTTTTGCAGCCCGTTCGCCGAGCTCAGCATCTTCCAGCAGGGATGACAGATTCGGCTTCTTCTGAAAAGCGCCCATTATGTCGCGCAGCAACGACGAACGGATAATACAACCTCCCCGCCAGATGGCTGCGATCTTCTCTTTGTCCAGGTTGTAATTCATCACCTCGGATGCTCTGTCGAGAAGAGAAAAGCCCTGGGAATAGCTGATGATGAATCCCGCCAGCAGCGCTTGGCCCAGGTCATTAACCAGTGCATCCGGATCTCCCGTGAAAGAAAAAGAAGGTCCTTTCAACAATTTCGACTCTTCCTTACGTAAGCTCTTGTCGCCGGAAAGGTATCGCATCTGAACGGCGGTATCGATAACCGGCACGGCTACCTGCAATTCCAGGGCACTCTCAGAAGACCATGCGCCCGTGCCTTTTTGGTGGGCCTCGTCGAGGATGACTTCCACCAAGTGCTTATGCGTCTTCTCATCGATTTTTTTGAAAATATTCGAAGTGATTTCGATCAGGAAGCTGTTCAGGGGCCCCTCATTCCATTGCTGGTAGATTTGGCTAAGGCGATCAGATGGAAAGTCGAGCACCTGCGACATGATATCGTAGGTTTCCGAGATCAATTGCATCAGGCCGTATTCAATGCCGTTGTGGACCATTTTCACGTAGTGTCCCGCTGAACCAGGCCCTAACCACGTTACGCAAGGGGTATCATCGACACGGGCCGCCACCGCTTCGAGAATCTCGCGGACTTGTTCGTAAGCTCCTTTCGGGCCTCCCGGCATGATGCTCGGTCCGAATCTCGCGCCGTGTTCCCCTCCTGAAACACCGACTCCAAGGAAAGATACCCCTCGTCCGGAAAGCTTTGCGGCACGCTCGTCTGTATCTTTGTAGAAAGAGTTCCCTGCGTCGATAAGAATGTCACGTTCCGAAAGAAGAGGCAAGACATCATGGATCACGCTATCCACGGGTTTGCCGGCGGGAACAAGCATCATCACGATCCTGGGTTGAGCAAGCGAAGCGACAAATTCTTCCACTTTGATGAAGCCGCAGGCGTTCTTATTCTTACTTTCTTCATCGAGTTTTTGTACTTTTTCAGGATCTTTGTCATAGCCCGAGACGGCAAAGCCCCGGTCGGCCATATTTAGGACCAGGTTTCGCCCCATTACGCCTAACCCAACCATACCAAGTTTATATCCCTTTTTGTCCATGGTTGATTTCCTCGTTTTTGATTTTGGTTTCTACAACAACGTTTTTGCTACCGTAAAGCCTGCGATGCCAAGCAGTAGCCAGCCTAATACTCTTTTCAACAATCTCTTGTCGAGACCGATGGAAATCCTGCTGCCCACCTGTGCGCCGATGAATACAACCACCGCGAGAGGAATCGCCGCCTTCCATTGCCACGGGCCGCTTGCGAGGTGTCCGATGAAGCCGCCCGTCGCGGTGATTCCAACCATGAATGAGCTGGACGCGACCGCAATATCCGTAGGGACTCCAAGCAGCAGGACCATAGCCGCCACCTTCAGGATGCCTCCTCCTATTCCCACCATTCCGCTCACTAAACCGGCTATGGCGGAGATCGGAATCGCCATCAGAAGATTTACGCAATACGGCTCGTTGTTCGTGACGCGGCGCCACGACATCAGCCCACCGCGGCAGCCCAGTCGGCTGGGCCTTCTTTCTATATTCAGTATCATCGGCAAGGCTGCTATGGTCACCGCTCCTGCAAGAACCCACAAGAGAATCTCTTCTTTGAACCGGCTTGAAAATATGCCGCCTGCAAAGGCACTGACGGTTGTGACGCTCTCAAGCGCGAGTGCCAGCGGCCAGTCGATCCTTCCACTTCTCGCAAACGTTATAGAAGAAGAGAAGGACAGGACGATAATCAGGAAAAGGCTCGTCGTCGCCGCCTGGTATACATTGGTATCGAACCAGACCTGCACCGGCGTGTACAGGACTCCACCTCCTTGGCCCACCATGGATGACACCAGCGAGGCCGCGAGAATGCAGGCCATCAGTAGAGTTGACATTGTTATCTGACAATGAACCGCAGAACCATGTACGTGGGACGGATACAAAGCGCGAGCCAATTGTTTACACGCTGGCTTAGCTCTTTGCCGCCATTCTTCCTTCGGCTATCACTTCGGTTAGGGGGATGCCCCAGGTCGGGGGCTTACCGCCCGAGTGAAAATATATTTCCTTAAACGCCATCTTCATGGCGTAATAGATGTAACCCATTTTGAAAACGCTTATGTCGCCTCCGTACCAGGCATTGGTATGGATATAGAACGCTTTGTGGTGGCCCATTTCACCCATACAGATTATTTCAGGCCTGAAAGGCTCATCTGCTTCTTCCGCGGGAACAAGGCCGATATCCTTGCCTATTTGCTTGGCGACGATTTCCGCCTGCTTGTGCCCGTGAGCGCCGAGTTTCGGCACGGTCAACGCCACGCAATCTCCCAAGGCAAACACCTCGGGATAGTCCGTGTTGCGCATCGTTAAATCTGTCAGGACAAAACCGACCTCATCAACGATCGGAAGACTCTTGAGGACGTAATGAGGCTCCCAGTTGGGGAAGATGATCTTCAATTCCGCCTCAACGCTGTCGCCGCTGGAGAACTCGATACCATCTTTGGTGAGACGTTTGATGTCTTCTGTTTTGTTTTTGTATCCAAAACCCATCTGCTGCGCCATATCCAAAAACTCGTGGACGATTTCTTCGCCGGCGTCTTCGGCAATGACCTCAGCGGGAGTAAAAAGCGTGATGGTCTCGGGCCCGCCGATCTTTCTGTCCTTTAGCCAACTGGCCAGTGCCATTGCAATTTCAAGCGGTGGCCCTTCGCAGGCGGATTTTGAGTCCGGCAGCCAGTCGGGTTTTCCCTTCATTCCCTGATGGAAGCGTGCCGACCCGATGGCGATGGGTCCGCCCCGATAGCCGCCTTCGTGCAGGTACGCGCGGAGCTTGTCACCGTAGTAACTGTCCGAAAGTGTGTGGCCGTGTGCTCCGAATCCCTCGATCCTGTCGTACGCCAGGCGAGCGCCCAGCGCGATGACCAGGTAGTCGTAGCCGATTCGTTCGCAAGCGGCTCCAAGCCGCTCCGTCGGGACGTAGGTGACCTCCTTCCGGTCCAGATCAATGCCGGTCACGTCGGCCTGTATAAAATCGGTGCCGTCGAGCTTGAGCGTATGGTGAATCGGCATGTGCAGAGAGTCCTCCGGGTCACGATTAGCCATGACCTCAATGGGGATGTTCGGCACAAAAATCAGATATGGCTTTCGGTCAATCAGGGTGATACTGACCGCGTCGCCGCACTTGTCCCGAATGAATCTTGCGGCGGTGAGTCCCGCGAAGTTGCCTCCGAGGACCAGTACGTGAGGTTTACTCTCGGTAGCCATAGTGTTCTCCTTTCAATATTTTGAGAAGATCTTAATCACCAAGATGGAACCGTCTCGTTTTGATGGATCGGTATATGATTTCAACAGCAAACGAAACGGCAATTATGACAACCAGGAACCACAGATTGGACGCTTTAGTGACGGCCGTCTGCCATATCAGAGCGAACAATGCACCAAGGCATACCAAAACCCCTGCAATTGAAATATAGCGATTGCTTCCTGTTTTTTTGTGCATTAACACGTTCGCGCCGTTTACAGCAGCGAAGATCAAGAGAAACCCGGCGCTGCCTATTGTTGATATGCTTTCAAGATTGAGGAGATTAGCGGCCAGTAGGGCCATCGCGGCCGTAATCAGCAGGCCCTCAACAGGCTCTTTCCATATCTTTTTCTCTAACGCTTTCGGCAATTCACCTTCCTTGGCAACAACGTAGCTGAGACGCGCGGCGCCGTAGAGAGTGGCATTGATGGCGGAAGCGGTTGAGAGCATGGCCGCAACGGCGATCAACTTGAATCCTATGTTACCCATGGAGGGTCTTGCCGCTTCGGCAAGCGCGTAGTCCTTACTGGCCACAATCTTCCCCACGGGCAGGCTTCCCACGGTGATGGCTGCGATGAGGACATAAAGCAAAATCACGAAAATGACCGCTGAGTAGTAGGCTCGCGGCAAGACTTTTCTGTAATCCCGTACATCTTCGGCGGCGTTCGCTATCAGCTCAAAGCCCTCATACGCAAGGAAGATTATCATGCCGCCGGCGACAAGCTGCAAAGGCGGTGCCCATGTGACAGGCTTCAGGCGATCAACGTCAATGAGTGTCACTCCGAGTGCGATGAACACACACAAGATAAGCACTTTCAGCCCGACAATCCACAACTCAGCCTTCGCAATGGTCTCCGCATTGAAGAGGTTCAACACGGTTATGACAATGATGGCAACGGATGCCAGCAGATGTTTTGAAAGCGGGTGAATGGAGGCCGGCAATAAAGCGGCGCCGTAGCTTCCAAATGCAAACGCATACAGAGAAACCATAATGATATAGCTTAACCATAGGAGTATATTCATCCCGCCCGTGAAAATGTCAATGCCGAAGCCACGATCTATGAAGGTGACGGTTCCACCCTTGCTGGGAAAGGTAACGGAGAGATTTTTGTAAGAGTAGGTCGTGATAAGGGCAACCATACCGGCAATGATGAATGCAACGGGCGTAGCCCCTTTGGCAAGCTGTGTGGCCAATCCGAGGACCGCAAAGATTCCGCCCCCGACCATTCCCCCGATGCCGATGGCTGTCAGCTCCCAAAAACCGATCTTTGCTGGATCGGTTCGGCTCATCTGACCTGGGTGGAGACGCGCTCCGTTGGGGCCGACTCCATTAGACCGTATTCGGAGAGCTGTTCTTTTGTGGTATCAATGTCGGTATGATGGATCGCGTTCATGCCGAGGCTACGCGCCACCTCGACGTGCAGCAGCCTGTCGTCGACGTAGACGGATTGTTCCGGCGCGACCTGCCCGACGTCGAGAGCCAGCCTGTAAATATCCTTATCCGGCTTTCTATAGTGCACAAAACACGAACAAATGAAGAACTGTATGAAATCCCTTAGCCCGAAACGGTCGATGCGGTAGACAGTCAGTTCCCGGCCTTCGTTACTGATGGCGCTGACCTTTAGCGCGTTGCGTTTTGAGATGGATTTGAACAACTCGATCATTTCCGGCAGCGGCCGGCTCCCCGAGAAAACAAAGTCCTTGAACGCCTCCTTGTCAAAAGATCGCTGCTTATAGAAGATAGTCAGGTCGAGGTATTCATCCATAGTCAGCTTGCCTTCTTCGTAAGCGCTAAAGGTCATGTGGTGCCGGTCATTCATTTCGTCGTAGTCCAACCCGAACCGCTCGGCCGCTTCTTGCCGCATATTATGGTCCCACCCGTTGGTCAGAAGCACGCCGCCGATATCAAGAAACAGCGTCGAGATATGTGTATGTTTCATCATATATACACCTGATAGAGTCTCTGATGCGTCAAAAGAGTCCGGACAAATAGTCCTTCCCAAGAGACAACATGCCTCCGTAGTGCCCGGTGACTGAAATGAACCCGGTGATGAGAACGATCAATACCGCGTAGACGGCTACCCACCATTTTTTAAGATGGTTCTTCTGCAGAACTCTTACGATCGCCGCCGACAAGACGAGTACCAAGGACGTTATGGCCAGATTGCGATGCGTATGGGCGATGCTCAAATCGACCGGCGACAGTTTGGATGCCTCCGTCTCCAGCAGCTCCTCGCCAGTATACACCGTCGGAATAATGGCAATAGCCGCCAGGACCAAACAGTACATTCCCGAGACTCTGAAGAACTCGTTTCGCTTTATCGCGTAGAGAACGTCAGCAAGCACCGCAGACAAAGCCAGCGCTATCGGGAAATGCACCAGAAGAACGTGTAGCTTCCCTATCTCCATAGTAGGTTCCTTAAATGTTGTGGCATTTTCTTGTTCGCGTCTTTCTGTTAATGCTACAGCAACGGTCCGTCCATATCTCGCCGGCGGGGCTTTTCCACTTGCAGTTTTGGCCGCAAGGCGTTCGCTCGATCTCTTCGCAACACATACCGACAGAACGGCCCAGCCGAATCGTCAAGGGCTATCGCCTATCTTCGTCGCGGGAGCCTCGATCGCCACCGCGGGACCCTCGATCACCGCGGGAGCCTTCATCGCCACGAAATCTTTGATCGTCGCCGAATCCCTGGTTGTCTCCAAATCCTCCATCCCCAAATCCGGGGTAGTCGAAGAATTGTTGATCGCCTCCAAACCCGTCGTTGCCAAACCCCTGATCGTCGCCAAAGCCCTGGTCATCGCCAAAGCCCTGGTCGTCGCCAAAGCCCTGGTCGTCGCCAAAGCCCTGGTCGTCGCCAAAGCCCTGGTCATCGCCAAA
>CAYZAH010000004.1:17171-23205 GCA_964475805.1 uncultured Pirellulales bacterium
TAGTCGGCTCTAAGTCTAGTGTTCGGACTACCGTAGTATTCGTCAAGGTCATAAGGGTAGCCGTAATAACCGGGATAGCGGTAGTTATATCCGTAGTACTGTGGATAACCGTACGGATAATAATGGTAGGAATAGTCATAAGGATAATAGTAGTTGTACCCATAGTTGTATGGGTAGACGTGGAAGTATCTGTCTCTGTCGCGATCCCTGTAGAAATCTCTGTATTTGTCTCTGAAATGGTCGCGGAATCTGTCGCGCAACTGGTCTCTCATGCGGGTACTGGCGCCTCCTCTACCGACACGCCCGCGATCCACGTCTCTGGCGGCACCTACGGAGCCCCGGGAACCGCCGGGTTTCGGATCCGCAGCTTGAGGCGGAGGATCTCCAGCGCTTTTGGATCCTTGAGTCTTCATCTTTTGCATCATTCCGCCCTGCATCATATCCTTGGATGCGGACATCTTTTGCATCATCTGACGGTGCATTTGGGCCATTGTACGAGGACTGTTGGGTCGTCTTCTCACCGCCGAGAGTTCACTTCGCTGCCTGCCGTTCAACACCTCTGCGGTGCATTCTCGGGCCGTCATACTAATGGCCCTCAGCTTCTCAACCTGTTCTGCAGTCAGATGAAGAGGTTTCCTCGCACCAAGGACTGCCTCGGGATCAAACACATTTATAGCTGTGTTCATCATGATCTCCCGTCGCATCTCTTCAGCTCTCGGTTTGCGAGGTGTCATTTGTCTGGATGGCCTTTGTCGGGCAAGAGTCGTTCCGCACTTGGGGCATTTGGCGGGCCAACTGGCACTGATCTCCGGGTGCTTTGGACAATGATATTGATTCGCCGTTGCAGACCTACTTGGTTGGCTGGGCCCCTGTGCATACGCACCCGTCAGAAGGCCAACCGGGGCGGCCGTCAAAACAATGGACAAAACAAAACGTTTCATGATCGAGTCTCCTTTTTGCTGTAAAATTCGTTGTTCGTGCTTAATTCTCTATCTTTCCCCATATTTGCTACTTGTTAGCCATGAAGGGCAATAGAACGATTGCGATAAAGTCCTGCATGAAATGCATCACGATGGGTGCTATGAGGCTCTTGCGCCACAAGTAAACGACGGCAAAGACCGCACCCATGATACCCACGATGACAACTCCTCCCAGACCCTCATAACCATGACCGATGGAGAAGATAATAGTTGCGATGACAATGGCGGCTACGGGCGATCTTGTGATGGTTCGAAAACGGAGAATCAAATAGCCCCGGAATATCGTCTCCTCGGAAATCGCCACGACGAGCACCATGGCCACCGCGACGATTTGCTGCGTGATTCCTACTGGTTCGAGAAAAGAGGGGATGTGTCCTTTGGGGAAAGACATTCCCAGCGACTTGAGCCAGTTTTCAAGGAAAGACAGACTGTACATGAGCGGTACGTACAGCGCGACGCCAAGGACAATCTCCGTGGCGTATCCTTTTGAAACCCAGCCGATCTTCCTAAATTTCTCGCGGTTGTGCCATAGGAAGAAGCATACGAGAGTGACCAGAGCCATGTCGCTGAGCATGACACCTAAGACGCCGAGGAGAAAATTTTCTTTCAGGGCGGGCCCGGCGCTAAAAGAAAAGGCCAAACCCGGCACGATGAGAAAACAAAAGGTCAGCACCTCGAATAGTTGTTCACGATAATCCGCCGGGCGTGCTTCTTCCAGCACCAAGGGTTCAGTCTCTGTCTCTGTGGCTATATTCATTCTCTGTCCTGTTCCTTTCGATGATATGTGCTCCGTTCGGCGATCTTCCAATAAGTCTATTCGATTTTGAAGTGTCGGGTGAATATGACGTCTCCCCGTGAGACAAAGTGTACGGAATATTGTCCCGGGCCGTTTGATGTGGCGATTTGCCGGGGTGAAAACTCGATGCCCTGACAATACTTGTCCCTTTGCCACGTCAAATCCTTCGACGCGACTATGTTTGACGGATTATTCTTCGGTGTGATGGTCAGCTTGAACTCGTTCATCGCGGCGGCTTCAGGCAGGCAAAGAACGACGTACATGGATGTTGCGTCTCGGCTGAAGGTTTTTGTGAAGTGCCACTGTTCCTGCTCGGACGTATCCGACGTTCTCATGGCTTTGTCGGGCCGGACCGCGATTTCCGTGGGAACAACGGCGAAGTTACGCACGATTTTTTCCGACAGTCTGTCCAGAGCCACTTGCGTGGCATATTTCCTCAAGGATGACGATTCATTGCTGATATTCGTCGCGGCCTTAACGGTCGCCGTGTCCAATACGGCCCCATCGGGGATACCAATCATTGAGACGTTCACGGAGACATACGCCTTTCCGCCGTATCCGTAGTAGTAGGGATAATACCAATAAGGAGGATACCAGTCAGGATAGTACCAATACGGGTAGCCATAATAGTTGAAGTCGTCGCCGTCGTAGTTCTCTATGATCGTGTTTGTAAAGCTGTCGGACAGCACCTTCCCGGTTATGAAAGCCTGATAACCATCCAACTTTGCCAGTTCCTCTGCGACTGCTTTGTCGTTTTTCGGCAGAACCGGCATTTCCTTATCTTTCAGGAGTTGTTCGATTCGGCCCGGACCTGCTACTTTGTAGGTTCCGTTGGCCGCAAGCGCGACGGACAGATGGTCCGCTACCGCGACGCCGGCTCCTTTGCGAGAAGACTCATTCTCCAGGGGCAAGACGGCGACCGATTTGATCGAAGAATTGTAGAAAGGAGGATAGTGATCGACCGCAAACTTCGTCTGACAGCCCGTCGCAATGAATACCATTGAAGTAACGGCAACGAGTATTCTGGTTCTTCTTGTTCCGCTCATATCTTGGCTTCCACCCATATATGTTCCGATGCACAACCGCTCCTTTCATGGCGGTTCATATCAAATTTCCGATCCTAAAGTACAAATGCAATTCTTTCTCTTATCTACTTGATACACGAAAAAGCACAAATGAGCATTGTCCTTATTCTGACGCCGCCTTTTCCGTATCCCGCTATAGGTCTTTTGCCGGCCGGTGGACTACTCAAGACTCGAGCTGAAGCAATCTCTTGTCGATGTTTGCGAGAAGCTTTTTGTAAACGACGTGATTGATTGCGCCATGATGGAAAGCGCCGATGATTTCGTTCTTCTCTACGAGCAGAAGGTGTCGGTTCGCCCATTTGGATTCTTCTTCCTGAACCTTCCGATCTTTGAGGTTTAGCTCGCCGAGGGATGCGGCGTCGTGTTCCATCCTTTTTCTATACTTCTTTCGCAGGTCGTCGAGCAACCCTTGCTCGGTAAAATACACGTGCGACATGCGGTCAAGCTCATTCAACGCGGCATGATCGGCTTGCAGCCTGCCGCGAGTCAGTTCGTAAGCAACTCGCTCCTCCTGTTCACGGACAATCCCAAGCCATTTCAGCAGAGGTGACATCGTCAGGCCGTGGACGAGAATCGAAATCGTTACGACACCAAAGGTCATTGAAACGATCCGGTCGCGGTGTGGAAAATCCGGGGCCAGACTGAGCGCCAGCACCATCGGCAGCGCGCCGCGCAAACCTCCCCACGTCAAAATCACGCTCCATGACCAGGGGATCCGCTCTCTCGTTCGGTGCAGCAGCGAGGTTGCAGCAAGGATGACCAGTGCTCTGGCCCCGATCACCACGAGGTAAGCCACCACGATTGCCCGCCAGGATTCCAGCAACGCGCTAAAACGTACCTGGAAACCGATCAACAGGAAAACGATGGAGTTGAGCGCGAAAGCGACAAAATCCCAAAACGTTTTAATGGCGATTCGGGTGGAAGGCGACATGCCAATGGCGGCTCCGTAGTTGCCGCACAGGATGCCGGCGGTCACGGCGGCGATGACACCTGAGTAGTGAAGCTCTTCCGCCACCAGAAACGAACCGTAGGCCGCGATGATCGTGAGGGTAATTTCAATCATGGGGTCGTCCACCTGCTTGGTGAGCTGTGAGGCGACAAGGCCGACCGCCGTGCCGATAAGCAGGCCGACGCCGACAATCTGGACGAAATCCCAGCACAGGCCGATAGCGGTCACCTGGGTCCTGGTGATCAGAGCAAGACTCAACGTAAAGAAAACGATGGCCGTGCCGTCGTTGAGCAGGCTCTCACCGTCGAGCAGCACCTCGAGGCGCTTGGGGACGCCGAGACTTCTGAACAGCGCGACGACCGCGATGGGATCCGTCGCGGAGATCAGTGCGCCAAAGACCAGGGCGTATTTCCACGTGAAACCCTGGAGAACGTGAAAGGCGTTGACAACAGGAGTCAAAACGATGGCGGTCAGCGCCGTGGCCAGTATCACGCCGGGCAGCGCGAGCGAAATGACCGCCCAACGGTTCATCCAGAACTGTCTGAATTCGATGTGGAACGCCGCCTCGAAGAGCAGCCCCGGAAGGAAGAGGCTGAACAGCAGTGATTTCGTCAGGTGCGGGGCCTGGAAGACGTTCAGTAAGCCGAGCACAAGGCCCGTAACCACCAGCGCGACCGTGTAGGGAATCGGCAGGGGGCGCACGATCATCGCCACAGCAATCGCGATCATAAAGAGCAAAATGAAAACAGCCTCTTGCGACATAATGACTGGATTTTGTACAGGACGATGCCCTACAGCACCCCGCCTTCTGATTCTCGTTCAGAGGCCATAGCTGGTCGTACGCATCACTCGTGTGACTCCCAGATAACTCTTGAACGGATGAGGTCGTTTGTATTGGTCAAGTCCCCCATTTTTGTTTCCACTATCTGTCAGGATTCTTTGCCCGAGATCTTTTCAGTGACGGCCTGCACGGCTACGTAGAAGACCGGAATCATCAGAATACCAATGATTGTCGCCATGAGCATTCCGCCAAAGACGGCGGTACCGAGGTCACGCCGCGAGTTGGCGCCCGCTCCGGTGGCGATGACGAGCGGAATAGTGCCGAACACGAAGGATAACGCCGTCATCAGAATCGGGCGGAATCGCAGCCTGGAAGCTTCGAGAGCGGCGTCATGGATCGAGGCGCCTTCTTCATGATGTTTCTTGGCGAACTCGACGAGCAGGATGGCCGTCTTGCTCGCAAGGCCGATCAGCAGGACGATTCCGATCTGCGTATAGACGTTGTTTTCGTATCCGCGTGCCCAGGTGAATAGGACCGCGCCCAGCAGGGCGATAGGGACGGCAAACACGATGGCGAAAGGAATTGTCCAGCTTTCGTACTGAGCCGCAAGGAAGAGGAACGCGAAAAGAGCCGCGATCAGAAATATCTTTGGCGCCTGATTCCCCGCCCGGATTTCCTGGTAGCTCGCGCCGGACCATTCATAGCGGATATTTCCCGGAAGCGTCTCCCGGCTCAGCTTCTCCATCTCGCTGATCGCCTGGCCGGAGCTGTAGCCCGTCGTGGAGGATCCGCTAATGGTGGTCGAGGGGTAAAGGTTGTAGTGCGTTACGATCTGGGGGCCGACGATATTCTCGACGGACAGAACCGTTCGCAAGGGAAGCATCTGGCCCTGAAGGTTTCTTACTTCGAGCCGCTCGATATTTTCCTTAGTGCTTCTGAAATGCGTTTCGGCCTGGGCAATGACTCGGAAGACTCTGCCGAAGATGTTGAAGTCATTGACGTACGTGCTGCCGAGATTCGTCTGAAGCGTGCTGAAGATAGTTTCGAGGGGAACGCCGAGGCTCATCGCTTTTGTCCTGTCGATATTCACGAAGAGCTGGGGGACATTGCTGCGAAGCGTGCTATTCATGCGGGTTACGACGGGGTCGGAGCCGGCGCGTACCATTAGGTTTTCTGCGGCTGTTTCCAGGGCTTCGATGCCGGCGCCCCCTCTGTCCTCGAGCTGAAGCTGGAATCCCCCCGATCTTCCAAGACCTCGAATCGCCGGCGGTGTAAAGGCCAGGATCAGAGCGTCCGGCACGCCGAAGAGCTGCATCTGGAGACGGTTGAGGACCTGAAAGGCGTTCATCGAGGGCGCCTTGCGTTTGAACCAGGGCTGGAGATTCACGAAGCACACGGCGCCGTTGGAGATGATGGCACCATCGAGAATTGAGAAACCGCTCA
>CAYZAH010000005.1:0-1781 GCA_964475805.1 uncultured Pirellulales bacterium
TCAGGTACTTATCGAGCAGGTTCATCGTGCGCCGGTTGAGGTTTTCGGTGAGGGGCGGGAGAACCACCGTATCATAGGCACGCTGTCCTATCTTGAGTCGCGTCCCTTCGACGGAACCATGCCGGGCGATGATGTCTTCGCAGCCAATATCGTACTCAACTTGGGCACGCTCTAACGACAGAAGCATTTCCTGGAACTGGTTTCCGATGTCACCGAGCCGTTCCTTCGGGATCGAATTGCCCTGATACATCCACGCGGTGGTCGTCGGCTCGATCACGACAATCCGGTTGACCTGCTCGCCCTGGGACATAAGCAGCGACAGTCTGGCGAAGTACTCGGCTGACACGTGATACGCCTTCCACCACGGTTCGTGGTAGGAGAAGGACTGCGGATGGTCGCGCTTGCGGGCGCCTCGAATCGTGATATACGACAAATGCTGGTCGAGCGTGTTGACACCTAACACGTAGAGCCAGTCGCCGATGCGCTTCATATCCTCGAAACGCAAGTCCCAACCGCCCGCGCCGTAGGCCTCGCACAGGGTTCTCTTCGCCCCAAGCTGATTGGCCACGCTCGAAAGCTCCTTGACGGACCGAGCGTTGCCGAACTGGGCGTGCACGTCCTCGCGGTACTGATTCATCAGGATGTCAATCGCCGGCCTCTGATGCCAGGCGTACATCGCCATATTGTCCGGCGACCTCAAGCAGTTTGGCCATTCGTGCTCCCAGTAGTGGCCCGTGAACTCGATGTTATGCTGTTCGCAATAGTCGTGGTACGGCTTGGCCCATCGATCGATAAACAAGTCGAGCAGCACCTGGACGTAGTTATGTCTGACGCGCTTCCAGTCGCCGACGGGCCGGGCCAGACTGGGCAAGTTATCCATCAGGCTGTATCCCCATCGTTTCTCGAACGCCTCCGGCAGATCATTCGCCCAAGGCAATCCGCCCGCCGGCCCGATGTGAGGCTCGTCCGTAAAGGCGCCGGGGACGCGCTTGCCATATTGATCGCCTATCTCGCGGGTATAGGCGTCCATCGTGATAGCAAGAAACTTCTGCGTCACGCCCGGGGTCAGCAGGTTCACGTAGAACTTGCCCCCGTACCAGGGTGACGTGCCGGCGTGCCGCAGCGAGGCCACTAAGTACTTACCCTTGGGAAGCTGTGCGCCGGCTTTCACTTCACTCGAAACGTTCCGAAACCCATTCTGATCGATACGAAACGACGCAACAAAATCCTCGTCCGGTTGCCCCGGCGAATCCCGCTCCTCGATAGCCAGGCCCAGGCCGCGAGATTCGGGCATCGCCTCAGGGACGAAGCCGCCGGCAAAGCCGGACGGGTACGAATTCTCATCGTAGATCCAGACGTTCATGTCAAGCCGCTCCGCTTCCTTCAGAGCGACCTTCCACAACCGGAACCATTCCTGGGAGAGATACGGAGTCATCAAGCCGGGTCGGGGGTGAACGAAGACCTGCTTAACCTGCTGGGAAGCTAAATCCCGAAGCGTCCCAACGATTTCTTCGTCGGTAAGCATGTCGTTCCACACCCACAACGGGCTCGAATGATACTGCCGGGGCGGATCGGCGAAGAGTGCTTTGACCGCAGCCGAATCGACGGCTTCCAATCGGCTTTGGGGAACCACGGCCACACAAAAAAGAATCGCCCAGATTAATACCTTTGGATTTGCGGAGATTGAACGTTTCATAGTATCACCTCATTCTATGTATCCGTGCTCGACTGACTTCGAGCAAGAATAGCGGATATTGGTCGGTGAAACAAGGTAGAACTCA
>CAYZAH010000005.1:1881-12419 GCA_964475805.1 uncultured Pirellulales bacterium
TTCGTTCACGGGCGGCTTACGGCCGATACAGTCGAATGTCATCGAAGAAGACCAGCCCCGAGCCGCCGGGCTGAGGATTAGCCTTGTCGCCGAAGCCAAGAGAGATTGAATCGACATTGGTTAGATTCACGCCCTGGGCATTGAATTCCTGCAAGTCGATCCTCCACTCCGTCCAGGTCTGCAACTGCGCCGCGGCGGCGTTGTCATAAGTGACCACTGCGCTGTCATTGAGTGCCACGTACATGGGTACGGCGGCGTTGTCCGCTGCGCCTATGAACCAGATCGCCAGTACGCCGACACCGTCCTGCGTCCAATCTCGAAGGTCTGTCAACGTCAACGTCGCCTCCGAAATGCCGACACCGTTATCGTAAGAGAACGGCATCGACTGCCTGCCGCCGTGGACAATATGCTGTTCGGTAAAGGGAGGATCGGCATAGCCAACGACGGACCCGTTCACCGTCGGGTTGTCGAACCCGTCCATCCACGAAAGGAATATCCTGTTGCTCCCAGGCTCGTCGGGATTGAGGTCGTTATAAAGTTCCATATCGTCGACGATAAGGAAGTCAGCCGTCGTGAAGCTCCAGAGGTTACCCTTTTGAATCGCGCCGCCGGCTTCGACCTCATCGATGCGCCAATAGTACGTGGTATTCCACTCGAGTTTCCCGGGATCGTAGCTCTCGGACCCAGGCTCTTTGCTGCCCTTGTACTCCGGCGAGCCGGTATCAGCATTCTCCACAGCGTCCGCGTCGGTACCGAAATAGACATCATGGGAAGTGGCTTTCTCTCCGGCGGACCAGCTAAGAATGGACGTTTGCCTTACATCAACGGCACCGTCGGGCGGATTGGGAGCATCGGCAATCCTCGCGTCGATAATCTCAATGACTCTACCGAGTCCGGCGCTCAGCAACATTCTCGCTCCACCATCCACGACGTCAAAGCCCCAGTTCGGGTTGGTGTCTTCAGCTAATGCGTCCAGCTCGTCCTTTGTGTATCTGGTCTGGAGAGTTCCAAGAGTGGTGGCATCGGTCATGTTGTAGACGTAGACGCCGTCATGCGTCGTGTGGACGTACAGGAATCCGTCCACCTCTTTGACGGTCCAGAGCCCCCAACTGCCATCACCTGTTACGTTAACGGTCCCCAATTGCGTCGAGACGCCGGTAGCCAAATCAATCGCCCAGAACCCAGCGGTACCCGTGCCGGCGTCGCCGTAGTAGGCGAACCCATTGTAGATATCTCCCACTCGAACGTTCCGAATGCGCTCGGTTGCTGCAGTCGTCACGTAGCCGTTCGTGTTCCAGCTCCTGTTTGCGGCAACCTGAAACGGTTCGGGGTTGACGTCCGTAAGGTACAGATTGGCCCGCAGTCCGCTCTTGTAGCTGTTGTGAATGATCGTATCATCATCCACCCAGTCGTAAGAACTGGCTCTGACGTCCAGATTCGTTGCAGAGACTTGAGTGTCGAGATTGAGATTGGGATCAATCCTTGAAAAGGTGTCGTTATTGGCGCCGCCGGAAAACAGTACATAGCTCGCCGCCGGAAACGCCCCGGCCATACGCGCCTCCGCGCCATCGCCAATGTCGGCCAGCGCCTCATAGACAGACGAACGGGCCGGATAGCAGCCGACTGCGCGCTGAGGAGAGTTGATCTGAACAACGTAGTTCTTCCCATCGAACGAACGCGGGTTGTACATGGAGCTGGCGGCGGTAAGTTCCTTTCCAATGTCGATGACCGTGCCGACCCTGAGCGACCCGCTGGGCAAAGGCGCGCCCGAAGCCGGCCTCATGGCACCAAACGTTAGGAGCAGGACAACGAAAGTCAAAGGAAACAGTTTTCTGGACATGGCAGTTCTCCTTCAAGAAGAATGGAATTGTACTTACAACTCGCTCTGAGTCGTGCGTAATAAATCCTCCTCTGTTCGACAGATGAACGCAAAGCTGCAATACTCCGTCCGGATAGATACACACTTTGCCGCCGTCATTTATAGCAAATCCTTACTTCCGCGTCAAGGATTCTCGTCTTTGTATTTGTTACTGTGCTACTGTTTTCAACGAACATCTCCGTGGGGCGCGCATCGCGGGTTTTCCTGTCTCCGCACGGGTCTATTTGCTATCATGGAACTGCCCTGAAGGCGGACTTGACGCCGGGAAGGATTTGACCCTGAAACAAGGACCCTCTCTTTGAAAGGTATGCCCGTGAGCCGAATGATCTCATGTCCCAACGAGACGTTCGGGAGCTATCGGGCCAATACCAGGAGTCCAGCCTGCCCTATCGGATATTCCCAGGAAGAAACGATCAAGAGGATATGGAGCAACGCGCGCAGGTGATACGAACCGCGCTAAGTGAACGAAACTTCACGATCTGCAAGACGGCGGAATCCTTCGGAGGTCTTATTTTATGACTTCCACCTGCGAAAAACCCGGGACGAGCATGTTGTAGACCTGGATCGCCTCGCCGTTGTGCATCCGGATACAGCCTCGTGAGCCGGGGCCGCCGATTTGGTCCGGCTCCTTGGTTCCGTGAATGCCGAACCCTTCTCTGCCCTTAGCATCACCGCTGAGACCTTCCAAGGCGATCCACCTCGAACCCAAGGGGTAATCGGGATCTTCGGGCTGATAGACGATCCCCGTGTCCGGATCCCGCCATGAGGTCGCATAAGCCTTTCCGCCCGGCCGCACGCGCCAAAGCCCAGTCGGCGTCTCCCGCCCCGTCTTGCCGAGGCCCACCGAATAGCTTCGAACGTACGTGTTCTGCAAATACATATCCATAGTGAACGTGGATCGATAAACCTTGGCGTTGAACGGACCTTTGACGACCTTGATTGTCGCCCCCGCTTGAAGTGATCTGGGGTCTTTGATGTTGTTGATCTCCATCAAAAGCTCGTAGGGCACCTTGTACTTATCCGCAATGTTTGCGAGCCGGTCGCCGGATCTGACCAGATAGCTCTCGGACAGCGGATCGTTCGCTAAAACGGTCCTTCCGAACAGCCATTGCTCGGAGAGCTTTGACAGCCGTTCTTTTGTAGTCGCTCTCTGTTGCGGAGTCAGCGGCATGCGCAGCGCCTCGTTGAGCTTATCACGGGCCGCAATGATTCCGCTGGAACCCATATTGATCAGCTTGTCCGCCTCGGCGATCAACACGGCCGCCTCGGCGCCGAGTTGGGCTTCGGGTTGTGCGGCCTCCACCGGCGCCGGGCCCGCAAAGCTGGGCTTCAAGCTGTTCGGTTCAGGCACGTTCGGCTCCTGAACGTCCGGCTCGGCTGCAACTTCCGTCGACGGCGCCATCGCGACGACTTCGTTGACCTCAGGTACGACGGCCTCGGTATTGTTAGCATCCATCGGCATCGAATCCTGAATTGCTTCGGAATCGAGGCCGACGGGCCCCGCTTCGTTCTTACCGAACGGACCGTAATAGAAAGCGATCACCACCCCGATAACAAGAACGATCAAAAGAATCGTATAAGTCCGGTTTCGGGCGTTCTGCCCGGCTCGCGCGCCATTCGGATGACGAGCCATCTTGCACTCCTTTCACGTTGACTGGCCAAAATGCACTATCTCCTCGTCGGTGACCAACAGATCGATCGGCTGGTCGTGATCGACCGTCGGTACCGTCTCGACTACCTGCTCCGCGAGGGCCAGACCGCACCGGGCCGCCTTCAAGTTGACGTTGGCAAAAAATCTATCGTAATAAGAACCGCCTCGTCCGAGCCGGTTACCTTTCTTGTCGAATCCCAGGCCCGGTGTGACGACCAGATCGATCTCCCCAAAGGGCACCGGGACACCGGCGACCGGGTTCCGCATTCCGGAAGCGCCGGTCGAAAACCCCGTCTCGAGCGAGTTGATCTGCACGGGGATCATGTGTCTTTGCTCCCACGAAACCTTCGGGACCGCGACGACTTTGCCAAGCTGCCAAGCCTGGAGGATCGCCTCGGACGTATCCACCTCGTGGGGAAGCGACAGAAACATCATCACGGTCGAGGCGTTCAGAAACTGATCCGTCGAGGCCAGATTCCGGCATGCCTTCCGGCTTTTTTCATCCCTCTGCTCCAAAGGTATGGAGAGCAGGCGGTTCAGCAACGTACGGCGCAACTGGGCCTTATCCATTGACCTAATCCTTCTGTTCGGCACTGTTTCGGCCTGTTTTATTCTCTTCTATCAAGCTTTGGAGCTTTTGTAAATAACGCTTCAGATTTTTTTCGTAGCCTCTGTCTTTCGGCGCGTAATACTTCTTCTTCACCTGAGCCGGAAGATATTGTTGCGGCACGAAACCATCTTCGAAATCATGCGGGTACTTATAATCCACCCCGAAGCCAGCCTGCTTTGCGGCCGGGTAATGACTGTCTTTCAAATGTTTCGGCACGCGCTGCGTCGGCTGTTGTTTGACGTCGGCCACCGCACGCCAGATCGCCGAGGCCGAGGCGTTGGATTTCGGTGCACACGCCACGTACAACGCCGCCTGAGCCAGCGTCAACTGCGCCTCCGGCAAACCCACGAACTCCGATATCTGCACAGCGGCGGCGGCCAGCACCGTCGCCATGGGATCCGCGTTGCCAACGTCTTCTGCCGCACAGACCGCGATTCGCCGGGCAATAAAACGCGTGTCCTCGCCCCCCGCCAACATGCGGGCCAGCCAGTAAACCGTGGCATCCGGGTCGGAACCTCGCATACTCTTCTGCAGGGCGCTCGCCAGATCGTAGTGCGTATCGCCCGTGCCGTCGTAGTCAATCGTCTTCTGTTGTATCGACTCTCGCGCAATGTCGAGATTAAACTTTATTCGCGCCGAATCCGCCGAATGTCCCTTGCTTTCTTTGCGTTCACCACCGGGTTGACGAGCGAGCTGAGAGAGCACACCGACCTCAAGAGCGGTCAGGGCTTTTCTGACGTCCCCGTCACTCATCAGTGCGATGAATTTTAGAGCGTCTTCGTCGGCGTCAACGCTCAACCGACCCAGCCCTCGTTCGCTGTCGCCGATCGCGGTTTTCAGTATTGTTAACACGTCTTCTTTGCTGAGTGACTCGAAACGAAAGACCGTGCTTCGGGAAATCAAGGGCGAGTTGATCGAGAAGAACGGATTCTCCGTGGTCGCGCCGATGAGAATCAGAACTCCTCCTTCTACATCGTTTAGCAATACGTCTTGTTGCGCCCGGTTGAAACGATGAATCTCATCGATGAAGAGAACGGTCCTCGTGCGGCTGACGGCAAGCCTGTCCCTCGCCTGAGCGATGATCCGTCGAATGTCCTGAACCGTGGCCGCGGGGGCGCTGAGATGAGAAAATTCCGCCTTTGTGCTATTGGCAATCACGGCTGCCAGCGACGTCTTGCCCACACCCGGCGGACCGTAGAAGATCAGACTGCTCAGTCGGTCAGCCTCCAGCATCCGCGTCAGCAGCTTATCAGGTCCGAGAAAGTGCTGCTGTCCGATAAACTCGCGGAGCGTCCGCGGTCTCATGCGAACGGCTAACGGTGACGCCGATTCGATGTTCGCTTGCTCCGTCCTGCGAAACAGGCTATCTTGTCTCTTGTTCTCACCCATAAGTGGTATTATACACCCTCATACCAGTACTGGTGAAGATTTATTATAGGAACTGTTGATCCCATAGTTTTGATGGTTCGTTTATTTTCGGACCTGTTTTCCTGAAAAAAAATTAGAAATTTTACTTATTTTCTTGATTTGTGGTGAATCGCTTTATAGACTTCTGCTCTGAAAAGGCGTTTTATGGGGTTTATATATATGCGTTCGGAATTAGAAGGACGGTGAGAGAAGTGACATAGTAGTACTGATACTGAGGTGAAGGCCGTTTGGGAAGGAAATCTGTGAAGCAAAAGGTTTAGGAAAGGAGTAATTTATGAGACAGAAGAAATGGTGGTTAGGCATTCTCGTCATAGGGATGTTTAGCTCGGCGGCGATGGCGGTTGCTCCAATGGGTCCGCCGGTCGCAACGTTGACCGAAGGGCAGTCGGCCGTCGGTCTTGGATACGCCTACAGTGACGCAGACCTGGAGGTCTCCGGTCCCTTATCGGGTCTCACAGGTGACGCCGAGTTGGACAGCTTCACGAATAACATGTATTATGGTTGCATCGCGTACGGTATTTCCGATACGTGGAACGTATGCGTGGCCGCCGGAGCGGCGGACGCGGCATTCGACGCGGACGGTAGTGGCAAGGATTTCGACGGTGACACAGACTTTGGCTTTGCTGTGCAAGCAAAGAGAACGCTTCATGACAACGGAAGCGATACGAAGTGGGGCACATTGTTCCAGTATTCGCGCGGAAAAAGCTCGGATACGATCCAGGTAGCCGCCGGCGGTCAGACATTTGGACGCCACGCTATTTCCATGAGTGCGGGCAAGAACAACGTCGACCTGGATTGGTATGAGGTGCAGCTTGCTCTTGGCCCGGCGGTCCAGGTTAATGAGGATCTCTGCGTGTATGGTGGTCCGTTCCTCCATTTCCTGGAAGGCGATCTGTCGATCAAAGATACGACCGCTCAAAAAGAGTACGAACTTCAACAACTATGGGAGTTGGGCGGCTACATCGGCGCCGTGCTCAACATTGGCAGCAATGCCTCTTTGTCGCTTGAGCTCCTGTACACGGGTGACGGATGGGGTGCCGGTGTCGGTGCCATGTTCCCGATTTGATGACAGGTTATTTACAGGCTTCACAACCTTGTCGTAACCAAACAGTTATGGGGCTGCGGGTCTTTGACTCGCAGCCCTTGCTTATGCGCAGCGAAGAAAACATCAGATAATCCTGTCGGCCATGAACTCCGCCGTTTCGACGAGGGCGTTCCTGGCCGCGTTCTGTTCGAGGCCATTCAGAGCATGTATCGCAGTGGCGACAAATTCCCGGGTCCGGCTGCGGGCATATTCGAGGCTGCCGTAGCGCTCCAGCATTTTCACTAAGGCGTCCATATCACGCTGGGTGGGTCGGTCTTCGAGATATGATGCTATGACAACCTTCTTGTCGCTTTCGTTCGCCGTTCTCAGCAGGTGGATAAGCGCCAATGTCAACTTATGCGTGCCAATGTCACTTCCAAGTGTCTTGCCCGTTCTTCTTTCGTCGCCGACGATATCGAGCAAGTCGTCGGTAATCTGGAACGCGATGCCCGCATTCAAGCCGAACTCGGCCAACGAGCGCGCTTGAGCCTCGGCCGCGTTCGCCAGGAGACCGCCAAGGTAACAGGCGCTGCTAAACAAAACCGCGCTCTTTTCGGTGATGACGTCAAGATATTCCGGCTCGCTCAGCCTCCAGTCCTCTTTTTGAACCGCTTGTCTGAGTTCGCCTTCGCACAACCTCACCGCCGCGGCGGCGATTACCTTGGCCGCCGGCCCTCCCAGCTCGGCGGACATCATGAAAACACGGCTCAACAGCAAATCGCCCAACAAGACAGCCGTCTCATTGCCCCAAAGGCTGTTGACCGTCGGCAAGCCTCGGCGTGTCCGGCCTTCGTCGATCACGTCGTCGTGCAACAGCGTCGCGTTGTGGATCATCTCGATGATGGCCGCCGTCTGAATGTGTTGGTCGGTAATTCCACCGCAGCATTGGGCGGCAAGAAGTACGAGGCCGGGACGAATCATCTTGCCGCTGTTGCTGCCGATATGTTCAAGCAACCGGTTGACATCGGCCGGACGAGGCTTGGTTGAACTCGAACTCAAGCCTGAGATCGCGGGACAGTGTTCCGACAACTGCTGATGGATCAGTTTCTCCACCCGTTTCAACGGCTCGGCAATAAGCCTCAATGCGGGTACGTCCTTGCGCGAGGCAAAAGCTGGAATATCAATAGGCTCCGGTACGGGCATGTTGTTTGACACGGGGCGGATTCCACGATCTTATCCGTAAGGCCGATCCGCTCTCCGTTATTTCTCCTTTCCGTGGGCGTATTCGAAGAATTTCTTCCTCAGCAAGGTTGTGATGGGACCGGGCCGGCCAGCGCCGATTATTCTACCGTCAATCTCGACGATGCCGATGACCTCGGCCGCGGTGCCCGTGAGGAAGAATTCATCGCAAACGTACAAATCGAACCTCGTCAGGTTCTTTTCGATCACCTGGATGTTTTCCTGACCCGCCAGCCTGATCACGATGCTCCGAGTGATTCCGCCCAAAGCACCGGCCTCGGCCGGCGGAGTATAAATTACACCGTCCGCGACGATGAAGACGTTGTCACCCGTAGCCTCCGCAACGTATCCTTCGTGATTGTACATGATCGCTTCGGGCACGTTGCTGTCCAGCGCCTCGATCTTGGCTAAGATATTGTTGAGATAGTTCAGGCTCTTGGCCTGCGGCGGAATCGCCAAGGGGTGGTTGCGAACCGTCGTGGCACTGATGATCTTCATGCCCTTCTCGTAAAGCTCCTCGGGATAGAGCTGTATCTTATCCGCGATAATAAAGATGGAGCTGCGCTCGCAGACGAAGGGATTGAGTCCGAGCGTTCCCACCCCGCGGGTGACCACGAGCCGAATGTAGCCGTCGGAAAGACCGTTGGCCTGGACCGTCTCCCGTACCGCCCCGGCCATCTCATCCTGGGTCAATTGGATCGTGAGGCGAATGGCCTTAGCGGATTCGTAGAGCCTCTTGACGTGGGCCTCCAGCTCGAATACCCTGCCGCTGTAAACGCGAATGCCTTCGAAGACCCCGTCGCCGTAGAGCAAGCCGTGGTCAAAAACGGTTATCTTTGCGTCTTCCTGGTCAACAAGTTTGCCGTCAAGCCAAATCTTTAGCCCCATAGAAGTACCCTTCGTTGAGCTTGCCCGCCCCTACGCCCAGGCTGGAGTGAGCTTGTGCTCCTTTACTCAATTTTGCCGTCGATCAACGTTACGGTCCGCCGTGCCCTTCGTGCGATCCTTTCATCATGAGTCACCATCACAATCGTCTGTCCGGCCTTGTTCAGCCTTTCAAGAATGTCCAAGATACTGTTTCCCGTGGCGGAGTCAAGGTTTCCCGTCGGCTCATCCGCCAACAACAGCTTCGGCTCGTTCATCAACGCCCTGCCGATAGCCACCCTTTGCCTTTCGCCGCCGGAGAGCTGATAAGGCTTGTGCCCTACCCTTTCGGCCAAGCCAAGCTCGGAGAGCAGCTCCCGGGCCCGTTTCTTCGCCCATCGCCGGCTCGCGATCCAGCCGGCGACGCTCCGGCTCGTCATGGCCGGAAGATAAACGTTCTCTAACACACTTAGTTCGTCCAATAGATGATAGAACTGAAATACGAAGCCGACCATTTTGTTGCGGAATTCGTTCAATTCGCTCGCTTTCAAGCGGTTCAAGTCCCGCTTCTCGAACCTGACCACGCCTTTGTTGGGCTTGTCCAGAGCGCCTAATATGTGGAGCAGCGTGCTCTTACCGCTGCCGGAGCTTCCGACGATAGCCACGAAATCGCCCTTGCTCACGGCCAAATCGACGCCTTTGAGGACCCTGACTTCCGTCGCGCCCATCCGATAAGATTTGCGAAGATTCTCGGCCTTCAATATGAAATCATCTTTGCTCATACACGTCTTTATACCCGGTTTACCTGTAGTGTTTCCACGGGTTTTTGCCTTGCCGCCTGCCAGCTCGGTAAAAATGCCCCGAGCAGGCATACCGCTATCGCTGAAAAGGCAATAGTCGCCAGGACCGTCGGCTCGGCTTGATGGGGTATCTCACCTATGGCGTAAATCGACCTGTCGAAGAGCTGCCAGTGGAAATGCTCGAATAGCCAGTTCTCCAACCGGTTCATATTGCTCAGGAACAACAGACCCGCGAGTAACCCGATTGCGCCGCCCGCCACGCCCACCAGAAGGGCGAAACCGGAAAACAGTTCAATAACGTCCACGCTCGAGACGCCGATGCTCCTGAGTATGCCGATGTCCTTGCTCTTGTGGTTGATGACCATGTGGAAGACTGTAAAGATGATAAACACCACAACGACCGCCACAAAACAAAACATGGCCGCCATCTCGATCTGCTCGTTCTCCATCGGGGCAATAGACGCTCGTCTGAATTCCTTCCAGCTTTGCACCCTGACAGTACCCAGCAGATAAGCCTGGTCCGCGTCAGCTTTGTCCCTCTTGAAACTCTGCCAGAGGAAAGCGACTCTCTCGCACCCACTCTGTATTGGGACGCCCCGCCTGAACTTGATGTGGATAGCGGAGGCCCTTTTGAGTGCTCCATCCACACATAGCTTCTGAGCTTTGTCGAACGGCAGATAGATTACGTTGCCGTCCACCCTGGGGATACCGCTCTCCGAGGTGTCGCTATAGTAGAACGTTTCCGTATTGGCCACGTCTGTTCCAAGCTGAGCCAGGGCGCCTTTGGCGGTCAGGGGAAAGCAACTAACCGAATAGCCCTGACGGTCCCGCGTCAGCGGCAAGTCCATTCCGAGAATGCACCCCGGTAGATTCGGATCCTGCGAAGGCTCGAATGCCTCGGCCGGATCGTCCTGGTGATAGGTCAGACTTTGCGCGAAACCGGTCGCCCGGCTGTGCCTGACGGGATCGAGCCCCATGATCTCCGCGCCGGTCTGGCCGGAGCCTCGCTGGCTTATCAGCGCGTAACTTCTTATCACGGGCGA
>CAYZAH010000005.1:12519-22671 GCA_964475805.1 uncultured Pirellulales bacterium
AAATACCGAATTGCAAGAATCAGTTTGAACATCTCAATGAATATCGAATATCGAATTCTGAATATTGAATAACGAGGTAGTCATCGGCGATTCTTTTGTGCCGTCGTTACACTTGTGACAAAAATGGAGATCAATTCATTACTCTCCTGTAAAATAGCGTCAATCACTTCATAATTCAGTATTCCACTGTTCGACATTCGTTATTCGTATCTCAGTATTTCGACCGGCCTCGTCATGGCTGCGATAATGGCCGGTATCAGTGCTCCAACCGCCGCGGCCACAACCGCCAGTGCCATGATCCGAAAGGCCCACGACCAATCCACCTGATTGGGTATCCTGCTGAACATATACACGCTGCTTCTCCACAGCTTCAATCCGAAAATGATGCTTATACCGTGCTCGATTGCGTTGATATTCTTCGTAATGAGATGCCCGAGGACGGCCCCGATCCCCGAGCCGATGACGCCGATACACGTGCCGAAGCCAACAAAAACGAAGGCCACCGAACGGCTCGCCATCCCGCAACTTTTTATAATGGCAATGTCCTTCCGTTTGGTGGTCACGATCATGTAGAAAATACAGAAAACGAGCACGACGACGCTAAAACTCACGACGCCGAATATTACTAACAGGACGTCCATCTGATTCTTGTACACGGCGATGTATTTGCTCTGCAATTGTCTGGCCGTCTCGATGCTTGTACCATTCAACAGAAGAGGGTCCGCGTCGAGGTGGTCCCGGACGAAGCTATCCCATACCCCTCGAATCACCGTCAGGCCGGTCTCAGCATCCGTTCCATTTGCGAGTTTGATGAGTATCTGTTCCGCCACGGGTGACGTCTCGTCCGGATACAGTCTCTTTTGGAGTTGCTCTATGGGCAGATAGATGTACGCCTGATCGAATTGGTACACGCCTGTCTCGACGATATCGGAAATCCAGAAGATGAGCGTTTTTTTCGAGAATGACGGCGTCGAGCCGCTGTTTTGAAGGGCCTGGTCCACGGCTCCCGTGGTGACGAAGACCCGCCTTCCGAGTGCGGCTTCGACGGCGTTGGGATCGTACTCGTCCGTCCGCTCGTTCGGCTCGGTCACGACGCCAATTCCGACGAATCCACCGGTTTTCCCCGGAGCATCGGCAACCGCGAAAGACGGCTCGCCAGACAAATTCCTCTGCCTCCACAAGTATCTCTTGAAATCAGTGACCCTGGCCCGCCCGTCAGGCTCGATGCCCCAGATTTCGACGGGCCGCAGGTTGCCCTGGCCCAAATTGAGCAGGCCCGGTGCAGTAAGCAGGGGCGTGGCTGCCTTAACAACCCCGGTTTGTTCCAGACGTTCGATCAGCAACGGGTAGTCCCTGATCTTGACCGATTGCATGGGACTGATGATCACATCCCCGATCGCATCAACGGCCGCCTGCTCGAACGTGTTGATGAAACCACTGAATAGGCTCGCTACTACGATCAACAGCGACACTGAGAGCGTGACGGCGGCAATGCTCAGGAATACGATCTTCCTCTTGCGCAGATATCGCAGCCATAGAAATAGTTTCAGCATCGCATCCGTCGTCAGTACTATGTTTTTTGTGTCAAATCTCGCATTTGCCCGGGTGGTCAGGAAGGCGAGCCCTGAGGCCGTGGAGGTCTTAGAAGCGGAAACAGCACGACGTCACGGATGGTCTCAGCCCCGGTGAGCACCATGACCAGTCTGTCGATTCCGATGCCCAGGCCGCCGGCCGGAGGCATACCGTACTTCAGTGCCGTGACATAATCGCTATCCATCTTCGTCAGAGACTCTTCCTGCCCGCGAAGCTGATGGAGAAAGTTCTCGTATTGCTCGGCCGGATCGTTCAGCTCGGTATAGGCATTGGCCAACTCCATCCGGGCGACAAACAGCTCGAACCGCGCGGCGAACCGTGGATCGTCCTTCTTACGCCGGGCCAATGGGCATAGCGCCGATGGATAATCGATCACGAACGTCGGGGCGATGAGGTTCTTCTCAACGGTGGTTTCAAAAACCTCGTTAACCACCACGGCGTCGTCCATGTCCGCCTCGTCCAGATCAAGTTGTCGGGCCTTGGCCCGCACGGCGCTGATGTCGTCCATATCGCAACCGCCGTATTCCTTGAGCAGGTCGGCGTATCTGGCTCGCCGCCAGGGCCGGGTGAAATCCAGAGAGAACTCGCCAAACTGAAGCTGCTCTCCGCTACAGTGTTCCTGAACGCAAAGCGAAATGATCTCCTCGGTCAGATCCATCATCACGTTGTAATCGCCGTAAGCCTGATAGACCTCGATCATCGTGAATTCCGGATTGTGGTGTCGGCTCAGCCCCTCGTTTCGGAAATTCCGATTGATCTCGAAGACCCGTTCCATTCCTCCTACGAGCAGGCGTTTGAGGAACAACTCCGGCGAGATTCGCAAATACAGATCCATGTCCAGGGTGTTGTGGTGCGTGACGAAGGGTCTGGCCGCGGCACCGCCGGCGATGGCTTGCATCATCGGTGTTTCCACTTCCAGAAAGCCCTTGGATTCGAGAAGCTTGCGAATCGTAGTGATAATAGCGCTGCGCTTTTTGAAACGCTCCATCACGTCGGGATTCGCCCACAGATCGACGTATCTCTGTCGGTATCGCTGGTCAACGTCCGCCAGGCCGTGGAACTTCTCCGGCGGCGGCAAGAGACACTTGCTCAAGAAAGTCACCTGGTCGGCCCAGATCGTGATTTCGCCGGTCTTGGTCTTGCCCAATTGTCCGGCCGCGCCGATGAGATCGCCAAGCTCCAGCAGCTTCGCTAAGTCCCACTGGTCGCCCAACAGCTTTTTGCTTAGGCCAACTTGAATCGTCCCGCTTCGGTCCCTGAGCGTAATGAAGATTAGCTTGCCGATGTCCCTCAGAAGCGCAATTCTACCCGCGCAGCGCGCCTGTTGCGCCGGGTCGTCGTCTTTGAATCGTTGCTTGACGTCTTCGGCAGGCTCGGCCCCTTCGTATCTGCTTCCATAAGGCTCGATGCCTAATTCTTTCAGCCGGGAAAGCTTCTCTTGCCTCTGCTGCTCAAGTTTGCTTGCATCTTCGGGATGGGTCAAATCATTACACCTGTTACACTGAGGGTTAATACCGTTTGTCATTAGCGCAAAAAGCGTGCCCTCATTCACAAGCTCGGGGCAAGCTCTGCGGGAAAAGGCTCCTCGCCCTTTTTTGCTAATTCGCCCGGGCCACCGTTCCGGCCTGGATCAGCTTGCTGCGGACCGCCAGCAGACCAACGGCGAGCTGCGGGTCGGCGGCGAGGGTCTCCTCGACGGTGTGTTTCTTGAACTCCTTGTTCGAGTCCTCGCGGTCGGCTTTGACTAACACGTCATTTTGCCTTTGCACTTCCGCCAGTTTCTTGAGCTCGTCGCTTCTCAGATCGACCTCGATATTCGGCCCGATGCCCCAGTCTTTCCTGCCGAGCTTCTCCATCGCGTCCCGGCTTTCGACCCTTTGGCCGGAGGGAAGGTGATAATACGCCTGGGTATATTTCAATTGGGCGCCCTTGCCGACGTAGTCGGTGATCCCCTGTACGCTGCCTTTGCCGTGAGTCCGGGTGCCGACCAATATGGCCCGCTTGTAGACCTCGTCCGCCAAAGCCCCGGCGACAATCTCGGACGCGCTGGCCGAGTTGCCGTTGATCAATATGACCATCGGGAAATTCGGATGCGTGCCTCTTCTGTGCGCGTACTCGAAGATCGCCATTTGTCCGGCTCTGGGCTGGCGCTTGACGATCCAGCCATCCTCGATGAACTTGTCGGCCACCGCCACGGCGCTATCCAGAAGCCCGCCCGTGTTGCCCCGCAGATCCATGATAAACCCGCGAAGCCCCTGGCTCTCAAGCTCCCGCAAGGCCCTTTCGAGGCCCAGAGCGGTATCCGTAGAAAAGCTCGTCAGACGAACGTAGCCGATCTTGTTCTTTTCGTCGAGCATGTACAGCCATTTGCCGTCGTGGTCCCTCTGCCAGCCCCGGACCGACGGAACAAGAATCTTGTCCCTGACGATGGTCACGTCGAAGATCTTGTCCTCGACGCCTTCGTCATCACTCGGGCGTCTGACCGTGAGTCTCACCTTGGTGCCCGCCGGACCTTTGATCTTCTTGGCCGCACAGAAAAGCGTCATGTCCTTGGTCGAAATCCCATTGACCTTCTCGATGACGTCGCCCGCGTCGAGAGTGGAGTGAAACGCCGGCGTGTCAATCAGCAGGCTGGAAACCGTCAGGCGACCCTTTTGCTTGGATATCTCGATCCCGATTCCCATAAACTCATTGGTCATCATCTGCTCGAAATCTTGCATCTGCTTGGGCCATACGAGGACCGTGTAAGGATCGAGGGCCGAAAGTGCGGCTTCCGCGAACTGAGAAATCAGGATCGTTCGAGGCAAGTCCACCGTGGCCTCGTTCAACTCCTGCGTTCTCTCGAAGAGCCTCAGCAAATCACTTCTGCCCATTGTGTTCGAGTCGCTCTTGACCTCGTCCAGCAGTCCGTCAATGGCCGAGGACCAGGCCGCCAAATTCTTGGGTTCCCAGGCGATAGTCATCACGTTCGGGCTGTTGGGGTCCGAACCCGCGTTGAACCTGGACGAAACGCCAACCACTTCGGCGAGCAGCTTGCACTGATCGAGCGCTTTAACGGCCATTTCATTGTAGTTGGGGATGCTAACGTAGTGCGAGTTGAGCCAATTGACCGCCCGGATAAACATCTCTTCCCGGATGCCCTGGAATCGCTCCTCGCTCGTCTCGCACGGGCTGTCCTCGAACGCCATCGCAAGAGAAGCCTTGTCCAGAAGCTGCTGAGCGTGATCCGAATACCCCTGATTGTTCGGATCGATCGCGACCAGCCAGCCATAACAGCTCGTATAAGCTTCGAGCCACTTGCCCTCGACCTCGAGGGTGGCGGCGTTGTCGATGGCGGTCTGAAACGTCCCTTTCACATAGGCGTCGGATAGAAGCTGTCCCTTTTGCGTCGCGTCCGCGAATTCCGTGGCCTTGGCAATCGCGGAAAGCGCCGTCGTGATGCTGTTCGCGTCCGTCGCGGCGGTGGCTTCGTTCGGCTCTTCCAATTTCTTAAGGTCGGCCAGGGCTTCCACATAAGCCGCCTTTTGGGCCACCCGGCGCTTCTCGGCGATCTGCTCGTATTGGCCGGCTATGCTTACCATCTCGCGCGCCGACGTACCTAATTGGTTGGAATGGCCCGAAGACACTTGCGTCGCAAGGCCGTCGACGGCATCGAACTTGCCCTCACAAATGAGCTTACAGGCTTGGTCGACAAAAGCCGAGTCCGTTGAAACCGTCCCGGAAGTGACGTTTGTGTAGGCGGCCGGCGCCAGGAGAATCATCACCAGCCCGACAATCGGTATCCAATTACGTATCATGGTCTTAGTAGCTTGCATTTTGTATCGAACCCAAAAATTTCACTGCTGCGGTCCTCAGGAGATTCAGACCTCCAAAAACTCATACTTTTCACACCCTCTGCGAAGGTGATTTTGTATTCAGTAGGTAGCGTTGATGTAAGTTATTTGTTTTCCTATCTTTATACGCACTCCGCCGCTTTCCCGGCGCATCCGAGGACGTGCAATTTGTGCTTGACCATCTGCTTTATAGCTTCCCGGCCCGGCCCGAGGTATTTGCGCGGGTCGAACTCACTGGGCTTTTCAGCAAAGACCTGCCTGATCTTGGCCGTCAGAGCTAATCGCAAGTCCGTATCAATATTGACCTTACAGACAGCCATCTTAGCCGCTTTGCTGACCGCGTCCTCCGGTACACCCATCGCGTTCGGCATTTTGCCGCCGTACTTGTTGATCAGATCTACAAATTCTCTCAGCACACTGCTCGATCCGTGCATTACAAGCGGGAATCCCGGCAACCTGTTTGCTATCTCTTGTATTACGTCGAAAGCCAGCTTTGGTTCCTTCTTAAACTTGTAGGCTCCGTGGCTGGTACCGATCGCAACGGCCAGAGAATCCACGCCGCTCTTGGTAACGAACTCCTCGACCTGGTTCGGGTCGGCCAGGTGTTTGCTGACGTCGTCTTCGGCTACGCCGACCACGTCTTCCTCGATACCGCCCAACTGGCCCAACTCCGCCTCGACCGATACGTTATTGGCGTGCGCGTACTCGACGACCTCTTTCGTGATCGCGATATTCTCTTCGAGCGGGCGGCTCGATGCGTCGATCATGACCGAGGTGAAGCCGTCGTCGACAAACTGCTTGCACGTCTCGAAGTTGTCGCCGTGGTCCAGGTTAATGGCCACGGGAATGTCCGGGTTCTCCGCCACGACCACGTCGATGATCCCCCTGAGATAGCTGTTCTTGGCGTACTCGCGGGCGCCACGGGAGACTTGTAGGATCACCGGGGCCTTCTCTTCGGCAACGGCCTCGATGATACCCTGGGTTATTTCCATGTTGTTCACGTTGAACGCGCCGATGGCATAGCCGTTCTTGTACGCCATCTCGAACATCTTCTTGGTATTGACTAAGGCCATAGAATTCTCCTAAGAAATTTAGAAAACCCGATCATATCGCTTCGCACGTCGCGGTGCAAGCCTTTTGTATCTTATCGGTCAAAGTCAGTAGCCCGCTGCTCCGCCCAGACCGGCATACCTTGCTTCGCCAATCGCCAGGCCCGAAACACCCTGGGGCCACAGGCTAAACATAATCGATTGTCTGTCCAGCGATTCGTCCGCACTGAATGTCAACCCCCAGTACAATCTATGATAACGTCGAATCAGCGTCAGATCGCTTCGCACGCTCTTGCCATAGTCAAAATCAACCTGTTGCGAAAAGACCACGGTGTATCGTGGGTCGAGCACATACGTCACCGCGAACGTAACCGCGTTCGAGCCGTACTCACCGTAACCGTTGTCGAGACGCTTGAGATACCGGCTGCCGATATAGTACTGCAAATTGGGCCATCGCATATGCGAGACGCCAACGTTCATCTGCTCCACCACCCCGCTCTGCATGTCATAATACATATCGGACAGTACGGCCGTCGTGTCGCTCAGACGCCACATGAAGTCTGCCCCCACGTAGTTACGCTGCGGGCCGAACATCACACTGCCCCGCCTGTCCTGGGGCGGAATCACCTGACTCAGGGTATTTATCGACGGAATCAGGGGATTATTCCAAATAAATCTATCGGCTCCGGCGGTGGCGTCGCCGGAATCGCTGACCCACGTTACATCCATGTCCAGCCGCATCCAGTCCACGGTCCTCTGGTTCTCCCCGACGCCGCGCTTCGTTTGCAGCCGTTGTGAGAGCGCCGCCTGCACTGTATCCCGCTGGTCGAAGACCGAGTCGCTTGGGTTGTAGGTTGCCGCCGTCAGGCTTGGTCTTATAACGTGCCGCAACTGGTTCAGGTCCCAGAGCTGAGACCGGACGTTTGGAAAGACTCTCCAGTAAGGCTGACCGGAGACACGAACACCGGTCTCGGCACACCAGACGTCATATTCTCTTGCAACCGCGCTGCCGTTGAGCTTTCGGTAGAAGCCGAGACCATCCTCGTACGACGCTGTCCCGGCCACAAACGGCACGATTCGCGTCTTGCCCAGGCTCAACGGCAAATCGACTTCGTTACGCGTTGTACCGAACGAGTAGAAGTCTCGCGATGCGTCCGGCGGGATGGCGGAGGCGTAACGCTGGCGCAGCCTGCCCGCCTGGGTATCGCTGTAGAACGTCAGCTTATCGTCGAAGAACGACTGGCCCGTCCAGTGGTATTCGGCGCCGGGCAACTGTTCGATCTCATTGTAGAAATCGTTGACTCGGACCTTACCGATGAAGGACAGACCCCAGTTATCCTCGATTCGCTTGAGATGGACGAGCGTCTCCTGTTCCTTGCCGACGTAGAATTCGTTGCGATAGAAACTCTCCAAGAAGTGCTCGTCAGAGAGGTAGCTCACCTCAGCGGTAAGCTGCCAGTTGTAGGGCAGGAAATGCCTGTGCTGCCAGCGGAACCGGCCTCGCAACTCGCGAGGAGGCTCAAGATGCCTGCGCCAACTGGCTCGGCCGAGCTGATCTTCACCCGTGTCGTGGATGACGTAGCCCAAAAGCCGGCCGAAGTAGTTTTCGCCCTTGTACTCGTTCTCAATGCCGCCCGCGGGGCCTCGCTTGCTGAAGTAGTCCACCATCAGGGTGCTGTCGGTCCCCTCCGGCTCCTGGAGTCCGAGCAACCGGGCCAAGTACCATCGCGTTTCAAGCGACGCTCCCCATGTGCTGTCATACCCCGCACGCGCGCTCTTCATCGGCAGGTCGGGCCGCTCCAGGTTGGCTCGCATAGAAGGCCAGTAGAAAACCGTCCTGTCGTATGCCTTCACGCGCACGTCATATAGCCGAGCGTCAAAACTACTCTTGGTCAGGTCGCCTTGCTGTTCGTCGCGGGGCGTCGTATCGGTGATGACCGCCTTTGAGGCGCTGATCGAAATCTGGGGCAGGCAGAACTCGCTCGTAGTCACTGTGGCGTCGTCAAACTCCAATTCGTTCTCCGCCACTTGCCTGAGCTTGGCGGCTCGAACGTAAATCGGAATCCCATCGGACGGGCTGAAGCTCCGCATGACGACGTGTGTCGCGATTCCCCGTCTGGTTTGGAATTCGTAGTAGATCTCATCGGCGCGAATGGTTCGCGGCCCGTGAGTCATCACGACGTCGCCGCGCAAGTAAATCGCCTGAACCGCGCCGCGAGCCAGAATGTCCTCAACGTCATCTTTGCCCTCCGTGCCGGCCTCGGATTTCGCTCCCTTTTGTGCCGGACCTTTGGTGCCTTGCGGCTCGTTGCCGGATCCGAACAAGACCGCGTCGTCGGCCTGCAATTCGAGCAACCCGCCCGTATCGTCCTGCTTTTGCGACAGATAGAACCTGCCGATCACGGTCCCGATATTGGCTTTGTTATCCCATTCGATCTTAAGACCGGCCCCGTCCATTGGCGATAGATGTATCGGATATCTGAATTCAGGCTTCTTCTTTTGGGCTTTGGCTACCTGTTCGTTCGGCTCCGTCGGTTCAACGGGCGGGGCTTCTCCCGCTTGCGGTTCGATGGGTTGCTCCTGCGCCGGGTGAGATTCATTGCTCGAATTCTGAGTCCCGGTCCGCGACGTGGTTTTAGAGGGTCTCGGCTCTGTTTCCATACTCACCGGTACCATCCGGGCCCTCCGCATCGACGCGAAGGCCTGGGCATATAATAAGGATGCCCGAGGATCGGCCAGTGCGGTCTTGTCCGCCGTTATAAAGACCTCGCCGCTCACGCGAAATGCCAGCTCCATCGACTCTTTGTTTCGCACGGCCTCGATGCCATCTCCGCTGAAGTGATCCGTCGGCTCATTCACGTCCGGCGTCAAGGGCGGAGCCACCGAAACACCGCCTTCCAAGTAACACTTTGCCTCATAGTAAGTTGAGGGCTCGGTGGGATATTCCGTTGCCACCTCTTCAACCCATATCACGGCGCGATCCGCCGAGAGCTGATACGCCCCGACGAACATCGACAACCCGTGCTCGAAAACCAGGATATGCTTGGTGGCACTCGATCGAAAACGGACAAGCTCCGGCCCCCGAAAATAGATATCCTGACCGGCGAAATTCGGGACCTGGAATTCG
Source organism: uncultured Pirellulales bacterium (assembly GCA_964475805.1). Classification (GTDB taxonomy): domain Bacteria; phylum Planctomycetota; class Phycisphaerae; order Sedimentisphaerales; family Anaerobacaceae; genus JAFGTG01. The sequence continues at coordinate 22,122 of CAYZAH010000005.1, forward strand.
GGGCTCGTAGCTTTCGACTCTGATTGCGAGCCGCTCCCTTGCTCCGGCGACCTCGAGACAGACGAGTCCTCCACCGCACCCAAGGCTCGCTCGCTGGCGGCTAAAGCTCCGCCCCCGGCGAGCGGCGGAAAGACAATCAGACAGACGATAAGAAGCATCCTGCTTCGCATGAGTGGAGATTATAGTGCGTTCCTTATGCAAAACCAGCAAAAATCGAATTTCGTATTGCGTATCGCGTCGTGCGTATTGCGTCCTGCGCATCTTGCTCGACGAACATCGAGAATGCTTGATTTGTCCGGCGATTTACAGTAGAAACGTGCGTATGGCCAAGAAAGAGTATTCGCAATATCAGAAGACGGTGATATCGGGGTACTATAACAACCTCGATACGATCATGTTAGGCAAGCTCAGCGAGCTGGTCAGCGAGTTGTACTTAGCCGACACGCAAGCCAAGCGGGACCGCCTCTGGGACCGCGCCCACAAAGCCATGCTCAATCTCAAAATCCCCCCGCCTATCATCGATCACATCATGCAGAAAAAAGACGTCCAA